>JAICQC010000049.1 GCA_025938055.1 Anaerolineales bacterium
AGCGCGTTCTCGACGAGGTTATAAACGGCGAGTACCAGCAGGTCGCGGTCACCTGTAATCGTCGGGAATGGCGATGGCACTTTGGGGATCAACAGATTGACTTCACGTCCTTCATAGGCAGGCAACACATGCGCGGCATCCACCACATCCTGCAGCAGGTCGGGCACGTCCACCTGCCAAAGCTCGATCGGGCGCTCGCCCAGGTCAGAAAGCTTGCGCAGATCCGTGAGTAAACGCGTCAGGCGTTCCACCGCGTGACTGGCGTTTTCCACCGCGCGCTGGCGGTCCGTGCTGCTGTGCACCTCCTGCATGTTGACCAGCGCGGCGCGCAGCCCGGTAAGAGGGTTTTTGATCTCGTGATCCAGCCGCCGCAGGAAACTCCGGCGTCCGTGTTCTGCGTCGCGCTTTGCATCCTCCACCATCATCTGCGTTTTTTCCTGCCGGCGAATCGAGCGATTATAAAAGATCAATAACAGACCAGTAATAAAAAGCCCCATCAATAGAGCGACAATGCCCAGGTTGCGAATGGTCATGCCGAAGACAAACGCAAAGATCCCAAAATCGGCGGTCACCATGAACGGCGGCAGAGACTGGGCAAGCGCGTTGATCAGGGCAAATTCAACCACGCCTGCGATTAGTGGAAGAAACACCAGCAGTAGATTCAACCAGCTTCTTTTGAGCATACGGGAATAATCTTACCCCTCTCCGTGTACCGGTGCAATGAAGCGATAGCCCTCCCCGGGAATGGTCTCGATAAAGCGCGGCTCAGCCGGGTCGTCATCCAAGGCGCGGCGCAGCTCTGCCATGCGTGTGTCCACAGTGCGCGTGCCCGCGGGATATTCCCAACCCCAGACCGCCTCCAGCAATCGTTCGCGCGTCACTGCCTCATCGGGATGCGTCATCAGGTATTCAAGGACCGATAGAGCCTTGGGGGTTAACTCCACGGTCTTGCCCGCGAGTGTGGCGCGCCGGGCGCGGCGATCCAGAGAGAGATCATGCGCGGTCAGCAACCACGCGGCAGAGAGCGAACGCTCCCCCGGTCGCACACGCCGCAGCACCGCGCGGATGCGCGCCAGCAATTCATGTGGATCGAACGGCTTGTTGAGGTAATCGTCTGCGCCTTCCTCGAGAGCCAGAGCGCGCTCCGAGGCTTCCCCCACCTGAGTTAACAGGATGGTCGGAGTCCAGATCTTGGCTTTGCGCAGACGGCGCAACGTTTCACGTCCATCCATGCGCGGCATGAGCACGTCGAGGATGATCAGCTCGGGATGGTGAGCCTGCGCCTTTTCCAGCGCGCTGACTCCGTCTGAAACGACCAGCACATGGAACCCGGCTCGTTCCAGGAATGGCGCGAGGCTGTCCGCGATAGTCGGGTCGTCGTCAGCGAGCAGGAGTGTGGATCGATCGGTAGGCATCAATTCTCCCTCACCCTGGTCCTCTCCGCTTGGGAAAGCCGGAAGGGCGAGAAAAAAGCCTGGCCCATGCGGACCAGGCCTTGGTCGGAAACGAAACGGAATAAGCTAGGATGTGATCCTGCCATAGGTGGACATGGTCGTGCCGATCACAGCCGATTCTGCCGCCATATCGAATACCGGTGGAGGCGTTGCATAGTTGCCGGGGTTGGCGGAATGGAGCACGAATGCGAGGCTGATGCAGGCATTGTTATTCGTCGTGGAATAGGCGGTCCAATCGTAGCGGTTGCCTGCCGCGGCACCCTGACCCGATTGCTTCAGAAATTGCATGTTGTTGATGGTTACATTTTCAGAAGCCGTAGGGTTTTCCACTGCCGGGCTGACGCATGGATCCGCGCCTTCCACTACATGGATCTGGATATATTTCGACAGCAGGTTCGTCCCTGCCCTGACGAGTGGCAGGTTCACACGTCCGGTATTGTCTGACTGGCTTACAATGTTCGCGCCGGTAGGTAGTGTGAACTTAAAGTTGTACTTTGTGTTCTGATACAAATTCCCGGTAACGACGGTCGGCTGGGTCGGCGTGGAAGAGGGCGTCCCGGGCGTTGCTGAGGGGCTCGGCGGGGTGTTCGTCTCGGTCCCGCTGCCTGGCACCGCGGTCGTTGGGACAGCTGTTGTGGCAACTGGTGTGGTCGCGGTCGTCGGCACTGCCGTGGTCGGCGCGGACGTGGCAGGTGAGGCGCCCGCACGATAGATGTGCGGTCCCACCCAGAGAGCGCGGTCGCCTGAGGCGGAGCCATACGCCAGCACCGTCAGGATGAACTTCACATCTCTGCCAGCCAGCGAGCTTAAGTCCACATCCACGTTGTAGAAATTGCCTTCATAGCGCTCCAGGAATGGACCCCAGAAGGTACGGATGGGATCGTTGCCCGTCTGATAATCCAGGCGGAAGACCACGAAACAGTTCGTCGCGCCGCCTTCGCAGTTGATCACCGAGCGGAAGCGGTCACCCGCCTGCACCCGGAACGGGGGGAAGAAACCCTGGATATAGCCGTTAGACACGTTCTGCGGGAAGGTCAGGATGCCGGGTCGTGAATCGGTAGCTCCCGATTCAAGTTTGGGACTGGCTACTTTGAGCACAAATCCCTTGGCATCACCGTCGGTCCCGGGGCACTCCATTAGCTTACCTGCACCTGTGTACCAGGTTACGCCAGTAGCGCAGGCATTGGCTGCAAAGTCATAGGCTGTGTTCGCGCCAGGCGTGGTTGTGGGACCCGTGGGAGTGGCAGTGACCGTCGGTCCACCGGGTGTGACGGTCGGTCCGGTAACCTTGATATCTACCCACCAGGGCTTGTTCGCCTGCGCACCGATGCCGAAGAGTGCGCCGTTGGCATTCTTGAACATCCAGTAGCCGCGATAGGAACCAGCCGCTGAAGGCGCGGTCATGTTGATGGAAATATCCACCGTTTGACCCACAGGGACATCCTTCGGGAAGGCGGCGGATGCGGCAGCTCCCATCGGTTCGCCGCTGGAGAACACCAGTTGATAGGATGTGCTCCATGCACAGGTACCTATATTCTTCAGCCGCCAGGTCTTGGTGAAAGTTTGCCCTGGAGACATCACGGTGCCGTCCGGCACGGTCACATCGGAAATGAACTGAGCCTTGTCACATGCCGAAGGCGCCACAGTGGCGGTGGTGGAACCCTGCGTATTTGTGGGGGTGACGGTGGGAGGCGTGCCAGTCACCGTCGGTGGAGGCGTACTACCAGCGCGCGCAATGACCGGATTGCCCCACAATGCACGATCACCTACAGGGGAGCCCCAGGCAGAAACATAGAGAATGAACTTGACCTTCTGTCCTGCCAGCGGGCTCAGGTTGAGGTTCGCGTTGTACGTCCAGCCTTCGAATTTTTCACGGAAGGTCCAGAAGGTTCTGATCGTGTTGCCCACCTGGTAATCGAGGCGGTAGGCTACATAACAGGAAGTTGCGCCTGCCTGGCAGCCTACTGTCGTCTGGAAGCGGTCTCCGCTTTGGACGGTGAATTCCGGGTAAGTCGCCTGGATGTATCCATTTTTGATCTGGTGAGGAGAAACCAGCAAACCGGGCTGCGTGGCGACAACGCCGCTCTCGAAATTGGGTTTATCTATCGTGAATGCAAACCCTTTCGTATCTCCATCATTGCCAGGGAAGGAGAGCCCGCCCGCGCCGCTTGCCCAGGTCGCCGTGTCGGCTTCTTCGGTAAAGTCATACGCAACCCCGGTGGTAGGAGTGCCATTAACGTTTATCTCGACCCACCAGGACTTATTGGCTTGCACGCCAATACCAAAAATCACGCCATTGGCATTCTTGAATTTCCAATAGCCAATGTGACGACCTGCAGTGTTCGGGGCAGTCATATTCACGGTCACATCCACGGTCTGGCCGGGTGGAGTGTTCGACAAATTGACTGAGGTTGTAGACCCCATCTGCGAACCAGATTCATAGAAACTGGTGTATGAGGTTGTCCACGTGCAGGTGCCAATATTCCTCAAGCGCCAGGTCTTGGTAAACGTGGCGCCGGCATTGAACTGTGTACCGTCCGGGACTGTTACATCGGCGACGAATTGCGCCCGATCGGTACATGTTTGCGCGGCAGCGGCATTCGTGGGCAATGCTGCCGCAGGGACGAGTGATAGTATCAACGCAAATAGAACCAGCGCCGAAACAGCTTGCATTCTTGGTTTCATGGCTTCCTCCTCCGGTCTCATTCAGTTTATTAATACGTTCACAGAATTGCAGAAGTTCCCATGGATTCCCGAAAAAACTCGGGATTCCAGTCAACTGGCAATTGGGTTAACTGGCGTCTGCAATGACTATACGCCTCTAGTATAACTTTTCTTTAAGGATTGTTCAATATCCTTTAATGACTCTTTTTTCCTTATAATGGAGGCATGCCACGCACAATCCTTCATATCGACCTGGATGCCTTTTACTGCGCCGTCGAAGAGACACGCAATCCCGATCTGCGTGGCAAGGCATTCGCGGTGGGAGGCAAGCCGGAAGATCGCGGCGTGGTGGCTTCCTGCTCGTACGCCGCCCGGCGGATGGGTGTCCGTTCGGCGATGCCAATGGGCAAAGCGATCCGGCTCTGTCCGGGCCTGCTCGTCGTTCCGTCACGTCACCATCTTTATAGTGAGGTCTCGCGCCAGGTCATGGAGCGGCTACACGACCTCACGCCCCTCGTGGAACAGATCTCCATTGACGAGGCATTCCTGGACATTAGCGAAGTCTCCGGCTCGCCCGAGAATATCGCGCGTACATTACAGACGCGCATCCGAGAGGAGCTGCAATTGCCCTGCTCGATCGGGATCGCCTCGAACAAGATGGTCGCCAAGATCGCAACCGAGGTCGGGAAGAGTCTGGCGCTGCGCGAGACAAGCGAAGCAGTCCTGGGGATCACAGCCAGAGGTGAGGCGAAACCTCCCAACGCACTGACCGTTGTCCCGTTCGGAGAAGAAACGGCGTTCCTCGCGCGGCTCCCCGCGGATATGCTCTGGGGTGTCGGTCCAAAGACCTCCGCACGGCTAACCGAGCTTGGAATATACACAATCGGTGATCTGGCGAAATGGCCCGAGAGCGAACTCATCCGCATGTTCGGCGAGAATGGGCGTGACCTGGCGCGGCATTCCAAAGGCATCGACGACCGCCCGATCACAACCGAGCATGAGACCAAATCCATCAGCCAGGAAATTACCTATTCAAAAGACGTGCGGGAGGATGCTATCCTGCAAAAGACATTACATGAAATGTCTGCGGAAGTTGGGAAGCAATTGCGCCGGAACAACCTGGCAGGCAAGACGATCAAATTGAAACTCCGCTGGCCCGACTTCACAACGCTAACGCGGCAGACCACATTGAATAGTCCCACCGATCAGGACGATGAGATCGAACGCATCGCGCTGGACTTGCTGAAATCGGTTCGCAAACCGTATCAGGCTGTGCGTTTGATCGGTGTGGGTGTCACAGGGCTGGGGCAGCCTATTCGTCAATTGGGTCTGTGGGATGGGGACACGGAGAAGGAGCGTAAGCTGCAGGAAGCTGTGGATGAACTCCGTGGAAAGTACGGAAAGCGGATCATTCAGCAGGAAGACTCTTCATGAATTTGCTCACCTTAATCTGGAGAACCGCCTTTTCATAACGCAAAGAGAATGCAATGAAAATCCTCGATTTGAAAAAACAATTTAAACATCTTTATGCACCGTCCGCAAAAAAGGCTGAAATTGTGCAAGTGCCAAGCCTGCAATTCGCCATGATCGATGGTGCCATCGAGAAGGGGTCGGAACCCGGCAAGTCGCCTTCCTTCGCGGAAGCCACACAGGCTCTCTACAGCATCGTCTACACACTAAAATTCATGCTCAAGAAACGCCAGACGGATCCGATTGATTATCCTGTCATGGCACTGGAGGGATTATGGTGGGTGGAGGACGGCATGTTCGATATCACAGTAAAAGATAATTGGTTTTACATACTGATGATCCTGCAGCCGGATGTGATCACACAGGATGCGTTTGCTGAAGGGCTCGTTCAAGTCCGCAAGAAGAAGGGTGATTCGCCTGCGCTCTCGAAGCTGCATTTGGATCACTACGAGGAAGGTCTATGCGTTCAGATGATGCACATCGGTCCCTACGCCACCGAGCCTGCCACCGTTGAGCGGATGCGAGACCTTGCCCGGGAGAATGGCTATCGCGACCGTGTAGGGCTTGGTGGCAGGCATCATGAAATCTATCTCGGAGATCCGCGTAAAGCAGACCCTCAGAAACTCAAAACGGTTCTGCGGCACCCCGTGGAAAAGGCGGGAGAATCATGAACGTAAAAAGCCTGTCCCTGTCCGTCAGCACCCAAGGCAATGCAGATATTCACGATATTACCGATCAGGTCGCCAGGAGCATTCTCGAAAGCGGACTCAAAGCTGGGACCGTGACCATCTTCTGCCCTTCGTCTACCTCAGCGCTTACAACTATCGAATACGAGGGCGGCGCGCTCAGCGATCTACGCCGGCTCTTCGATGAGATCATCCCGCAGAACCGCGAGTACGCGCATAACGAGCGCTGGCACGACGGCAACGGTCACAGCCATGTGCGCGCCGCGCTGCTCGGACCCTCGCTCACCATCCCGTTTGTAGACGGTGAACTGACTCTGGGCACCTGGCAGCAGATCATCTATATGGATTTCGATAACCGTCCCCGCCAGCGAAAATTGGTGCTGCAACTGATCGGAGAATAAGCTTGGTCTGTTACTACCATCCAGATAGACCCGCCGTTGGGTTCTGTAAATACTGTCAGCGCGGGCTCTGCTCCGGTTGCGCCGCGCCTGCCGGGGATTCTCTCGCCTGCAAAGGCTTGCACGAGGAACAGGTCCGCGCCATGGAAGCATTGATGCAAAAGAATATTTTGCAGTCCAAACGCGTCGGGTCGGACTACTTGCGGAACACAATCTTTTACGGAGTTGTCGGGGTATTGTTTACCGCTTTTGGATTTTCTCAACTACGATTTCTCGGCTTGCAGGCACTCGTCTATTTGATGATCGGGCTGGCGCTGCTCTGGGCGGCGCTGGCAAATTATTTAGAGAGCAGGAAATATAAGTAATTGCCGCCCTGAGCGGAGGGGCGAATGCATGTAGAGCCCCGAAGTCGAAGGGAGCTTTCAGATAATGAAGTAACCACTTAAAATGCCGTTCTTCGACTTTGCTCGGCAAACCCTCGCTCCGCTCACAGAGTCCAGGTGCCTTCTCGGGAGAACGAAATACATTGCAACCTCCGGCACTTCGCTGCGTATGTCCCTGTGGAAATCATGGAAAGGAGTGCATCATGAATAACAACTACAGGCAACTGACACGCAGTACGTCCAACCGGATGATCGCGGGGGTTTGCGCGGGCTTGGGTGATTACCTCGGCATCGACCCGACCATCGTCCGCCTGCTGACCCTGCTGGCGTTCTTCACGGGCTTCGGCGGCATTGCCCTGGTCTACCTGATCATGGCGATCGTTGTCCCTGAGCAAACGACAGCGGCTCGGTAGGTCACGTTTTTCGTAGACCCGCGTTGGCGGGGCAACGTGATTACAAAGCAAAAAGACCAGGTTGAGAAGCCTGGTCTTTTCATGAAAAGGACTGCAAGACTGCAACTTCCCTGTCGTTTTTCCGTAGATTTATACAGGTTATAATTAACTGACACCACCGGAAAGGGAAAACAATGTCAGGATTGACCTGGATCGAAATCATCTACTGGGCATCGACCATCATCGGCGGAACGCTGTTCGTCCTCCGGGTCATTATGATGTTTGTCGGCGGAGGGGTTAGCGACGACGCCATCGACTCGGCGATCGATACAGGGAATCCCGCCGATGCCGATATTAGCTTTAAACTGATGTCTGTGCAGGGGCTCACATCTTTTTTTATGATGTTCGGCCTTGTGGGACTGGCATTACTAAAGGCTGGCCTACCTGTTTTTTGGACCGTTCTGGGCGGGATGATTGCAGGTCTGGTTACTGTTGCTATCACTGGCTTGATATTTACTCAGATGAGACGCCTGCAAACGGAAGGGACGATCAACATCCAGAATGCGATCGGGACCGAGGGCAGCGTCTACCTGACAGTTCCCAAGAACGGCACCGGACAAGTGCAGATCATCGTGCAAGGTTCGCTGAAGATCTTTGACGCGGTCTCGCACAACAAAAATGTGATCCCCACAGGTGAGAAGGTGCAGGTTGTCGGTGTGGCAAGCGGCAACACCCTGATCGTCGAAAAAACCAATTAACTCCAGGAGAATACTATGAACGCTGCAGGATTTGGAATTGTCGCTCTGATTGCCTTTGTCGTGCTGATCTTTTTCACGATTGCATTCATGGCGAGCCGCTACAAACGCTGTCCGTCGGACAAGATTCTGGTCATCTACGGACGCGTAGAAAAGGGACGCTCGAGCAAGACCATGC
This sequence comes from Anaerolineales bacterium, assembly GCA_025938055.1. The sequence goes on from JAICQC010000049.1 coordinate 8,381, forward strand.
ATGGCGGCGGCGCATTCGTCTGGCCGCTCATCCAGGATTACGCCTATATCAGCCTCACCCCCATTACGATCAGCATACCGCTCGAAAAGGCGCTGTCACTGCAGAACATCCGCATTAACGTGCCCAGCACATTTACTGTCGGCGTGAGTACGGCGCCTGAGATCATGACCAATGCCGCCGAGAGGATCCTGCACCTGCAGCAGGGCGCCATCGAGGAGATGGCGAAGGAGATCATCTTCGGACAACTGCGTCTGACGGTGGCCTCGCTGACCATTGAGCAAATCAACCAGGACCGTGAAAGCTTTCTCGACGCCATCCGCCGTAACGTGGAACCCGAGCTGAACAAGATCGGTCTGTATCTCATCAACGTCAACATCACCGACATCACCGATGCATCAGAGTACATTTCCAGTATTGGTAAAAAGGCTGCGTCCGAGGCGATCAACCAGGCAAAGATCGACGTGGCGGTGCAGAGCAGGCACGGCGCCATCGGTGAAGCGAACGCCATCCGAGAGCAGGAGATCAAGGTCGCCGAAGCGATGGCAGAAGCCGAGATCGGCCGCAAGACAGCGGATGCAAACCAGCGCAAACGTGTCCAGGAACAGGAAGCCGATGCAGTGCAGGGTGAAAACACAGCCAATGCCAACATCGCTCGCTACAATGCTGAACTTGAAATCCAGCGCGCCAAAGCCAAAGCGGATTCAGAGAAGGGTAAGAAATCCGCTGAAGCCGACCAGCGCGTTTACATACAGGAACAGGAGGCGCAGGCGATCAAAGGTGAGAACACGTCGAGAGCCAACATCGCTGAATACAATGCCGGGCTGGAAGTGAAACGTGCCGCCGCTCTGCAGCAGGCGGAGGTTGCGCGATACGAAGCACAGGTTGCTATCCAGCAGGCGCTCTATAAAGCGGAACAGGAACGCTTACGTGCAGAAGAGATCGTCCGTCAGGAGATCGAGAAGAACAAGGTCGAAATTGCTGCTGAAGCAGAAGCAGAGCGCATGCGGCGTGAGGCGAAAGGTGAGGCAGATGGAATCCTTGCCAAATACGAGGCAGAGGCGGAAGGTGTCCGCAAACTGCTCGAATCCAAGGCGGAAGGCTACCGCAGGCTGGTCGAAAGTGTAGGCGGCGACGCGCAGGCAGCTTCCACCTTCCTGATGATCGAAAAGCTCGAAGAGCTGGTCGCCCGCCAGGTGGAAGCCATCAGTAATCTCAAGATCGACAAGATTACTGTCTGGGACTCAGGCAGCAGCAATGGAGATGGCTCGTCGACATCCAACTTTATTGCTAACCTGTTCAAGAGTCTGCCGCCCCTCCAGGAAATCTCTGAAATGGCTGGCATCCAGCTCCCGGACTATCTTGGCAAGATCAAGGGTCAAAACATAGCCGCCCGTGGAGCACTCACCGAAGGCAGTGAAACGGTGAATACCCCACCTGCCAGTAACGGTGCTACACAAGTACAGGAATAAGAAGCCTGAATGGTGAAATGAAGCCCCGGTGAGTTCACCGGGGCTTTTTTATGCGAAAAGCCGGAAGGTTCGAAATGGTAGAATAGCCGGATGCTTCCTCTCACCAAAGTCGAACAATTCACCCGCAGACATTTACGTTATAACATTATCGTCAATATGCTGGATGGAGGCATGTTTGGCGTGGCAATTGGCTTCGCTTCCTTCGGGACCATCCTCCCGCTTTTCGTCGCTTCGATGACCGATTCTGCCACCCTGATCGGTCTTGTGCCTGCCATCCATGCCAGTGGATGGCTGCTGCCACAACTGTTTACAGCCGGTTATACATCCCGCCTGAGACGCTATAAACGGACTGTCCTGCTGGCAACCATCCATGAGCGCCTGCCGTTTCTGGGATTAGCACTCGTCGCGCTGCTCCTGCCGAAAATTGGGATCCAGGCCGGCCTGATCGTCACCTTTATGCTCCTCACCTGGCAGGGATTGGGCGGCGGTTTTACCGCAAATTCATGGGTCAGCATGATCTCAAAGATCATCCCATCCGATGCGCGCGGGACGTTCTTCGGTACGCAGGCGGCACTGGCAAACCTGTTCATCAGTGCTGCAGCAGTGGGAGCCGGTTATCTGCTGGACCTGCTTGACTCGCCATTCGATTTCATGACTTGTTTTTTGATCGCCTGTATCTTCTTTATCATTTCATGGATCTTCCTGGCATTAACTCGTGAGCCTGCCGATCACGAAAAGGTGATCGAAGAAAACCCGCCTCCCTTCTGGCACGGTGCGGTACGCATCCTGAAGCGGGATAAAAACTTTGACTGGTTTCTCACCGCGCGCATTCTCTCGCAGTTTGCAACCATGGGGTTTGTGTTCTACATTGTCTACGCGTTGCGACGCTTCCAAATGGACGAGGTGACCGCCGGGTATTTCACCGCGACGCTGACTGTCGCACAGACCGTCGCCAATGCGAGCATGGGCTGGATGGGAGACCGCGTGGGTCATCGCCTGATGTTGATTGTTGGCGCGGCATGTGCACTCCTGAGTTCTGTGCTTGCCTGGTTTGCTCCCTCGCTGGCATGGTTCTTCCCTATCTTTGCGCTTGCCGGCTTCGCCAATGTTTCCATTTGGACGAACGGCATGACCATGACGGTAGACTTCAGCAACGAGAACGAGCGCCCGTTTTATATCGGTCTTGCGCAAACACTCACGGCGCCCGCCACCATCATCGCGCCTCTGATCGGTGGGAGGATCGCGGATACACTGGGCTTTGCGTCCACGTTTGGATGGTCTGCCATGTTATCCGTTGTGATGATCCTGATCCTGATCTTCCTGGTAAAAGAGCCGCGCAAAACCACACGGCTGGCAGGTGCACAAAGTGTTGTCATCCCCGAGACACCCACCTCGGACGGAATTTAAGAAAAGGAATCCCTATGTCCCTTATTCAAGAAAAAGTTAATCAGGCAATTGAAATCCTGAAGGAACAACAGATCGATCTATGGCTCACTTTCGTCCGCGAGACCAGCGGTGTGCGCGACCCGATGCTCGATTTTCTCATCGGTCCCAACGAACTGACATGGCCCTCCGCACTCATCCTCACGCGCGAAGGAGAGAAGATTGCCATTATCGGAAACCTTGAGAAGGATGCGATTGCGAGGCTGGAAATTTTCGACACCATCATTGGATATGACACCGCGGTCAGCGAGCCATTACGCGACACGATCACACGCCTCGATCCTGACCAAATTGCGGTGAACACCTCGAGAAACAATGTTCACGCGGACGGCTTGACTCATGCCATGTATGAGATTCTGCAAGACTACCTGAAAGGCACTCCGTATGTGGAGCGGCTCATCAGCGCTGAAACCGTCATCAACGCCCTGCGAGGACGAAAGACGCCCAACGAGCTGGCGCGCATACGCAAAGCCGTGGAGATCACGGATGAAATATACAGAAAAACATTTGAATTCATCAAGGTGGGCATGACCGAGATCGTAATCGGTGAATACATGCATAGTCTGGCACAGGAGTACGGCGTCGGGCTGGCGTGGCCCGCCGAGAGCTGTCCCGCAGTCAACAGTGGACCCAACTCCTCGGTGGGGCACAGTGGTCCCACGGATATCAAAGTGGAACGTGGTCACATTATCCACTTTGACTTCGGGGTTAAGTATGAAGAGTACTGTTCTGACATTCAACGTATCGCCTATGTCCTGCGCGAAGGGGAGATCGAAGCGCCGTCCGAGGTTCAGCGCGGTTTCATCACTATTCGCACCGTGATCGAGAAATCACGTGAAGCCATGAAACCAGGCGTGACAGGCAACTCGATTGACGTGATCGCGCGTGAGATCCTGACCGGTGCCGACTATCAAGAATATCCACACGCGCTCGGTCATCAGCTTGGGCGTGTGGCGCATGATGGCGGCGCGTTGCTGGGTCCGTTATGGGAGAAGTACGGCAACGACCCGCAGCGGTCCCTGGAAGTGGGGCAGGTCTTTACCATAGAGCCGGGCCTGGCTGTACCTGGTTTCGGATACGTGGCTCTTGAAGAGGATGTGGTCATGACCGAAAACGGGGCGGAGTATATCGGCGAACCGCAAAGAGAGATTGTGTTGATAAAAGGCTAGGAAGTAAAAAGTGGACGGCAGATGGTTGGTCTGCCGTCCACTTTTTAACAGGTAGCATCCTGCTTGTGATCGTTTCGAAATTGATTTTCTCCAACTATGTTAGCCGCAGAGACTCTGAGAAACCAGAGTTTTTTAGACCTTTGTAAAATAATTTTCCTCGACACCGTGCCACGTCTCATCATGTACTTTCATATACTTTGTCAGCAGCGGGTGCACGCGGCTCATTTCTTCATACATCCGCTGCGCGACGCGGCGTATAGAGAAGTGTGCGTTTGCCGCCGAACGCAACTGGCAAAATGCATACGCCTCACGCAGATTGAACTGGGCTAGGACGCGGCGATTAAATGCATTTGAGACAACATACTGCGCGACAGTTGCATCGTCCTGATAAAGCTTCTCATACATATTTGCCGCGGCTTCCATAGCCGCTTCATACTGCGCGCCGAAACCCGCTTCCGTGACGAGGCTGGGTGTTGCATAACCCAGCCGCGTGGTCAGCTTCTGCGGCGTCTGCGTCATCATGCGGTGTCGTTTGAATTCGGCATACGCGCCCTGGTCCATGATCAGATCGAAGGTGTAGCTGGAGTATTCCAACTCGCGTAGCGGAACATCATACTTCCCTAAACGCCCTAATAAAGACACAGCAAGCTTCGTCTTTTGCTCTTCGTCCAGCGATTCGATAGAAGCCAGTGCGTCGGCATAACTCATTTCGCCAAAGCGATACAACGCCGCGGCGAGGACTTTCTTCTCACCGTCTTTGTCAAAATCAATCAGAGCACACCATTCTGATTGGCCATCGACCATCGACCATAATCGATCTGCCATATCACGCGTTGTTTCGACGAGGTATGGCACGGCATCGGCATACTTTACCAGCGTTGGTGTCTCTCCTAAAGCAACTTCTTTCACACGTTCGCCGATCTGACGGACTTCCAACAACTCATGTGAGAGCATTTTGCGGATCATATTTTCGAGGACACGCGCGTTGGCAGTCATGCCCACGTTCGCCAGCGAGGCAGCAGGCAGGATGAAGCGGCACACATCCACATACTTCGAACGGATGCGGCGGTCCCAGGCTTCGTCCTTTTCATTCTCGCGGCGCGGGAAACGTTCAAGGATAAGTTTCCGTACGGGCTCCAGCGAATCGGCGTAGGCTTTGAAAAGGAAGCGAATCGTGTCCACATATTCACCGCAAAGCGGATGTCCATCAAGCTCAGGTGGAATCGTGAAATCATCCAATCCCCACTTCTGATAGCGCGTTGACTTTTCGGTATAGGACGCCAGCCGGTTGCCCTCGATGCTCTCAATGGCAAGGCGGGAAATATTCTCAAAGGCGATGTGCAGCACGGCATGTTCCGCCACAGATGCGTGACCATACCCCACCACCCACTTCTCATGGAACTGCGCCGATTTTTCATCGCTCAATTGCGCGGCGATCGCTCGAAAGGACTCAGGCGAGCGCGACGTCTTGGCAAAAGCCACCGCAATCGTCTCAGGGGAAAGTGAGCGCGGCGAAAGCAGATAAATTTCACGTTCGGGCATGGGGAAGTCTCCTTGGAGAAAAGTCTGGCAGATTATAAAGTAAAAAAGAGGAACAAATAATTGTATTTTGATTCCTATTATGCTACACTTCCCAAATCAATCGTTTCTTGCGCGAACATCATGGAGAATATAGTGGGCATCTACACAACAAAATCGAAATGGCAAAAAGCCCTACAACCTATCGTTGATTTTTGTGTAGCGCGACGCATCCATCCCAACCTGTTCACGTATGGTGCACTGCTGTTGTCTTTGATCGCTGCGCTTGCTTTGTTCTTTGCAACCATAAGTAAGAACTGGCTGTGGTTGGTTCCACCGTTGGTGCTCATTCGACTCTTACTCAATCTCATGGATGGACAGGTGGCACGTGGACTTAATCTGGCCAATGATTGGGGGGAAGTGAAAAACGAGTTCGGGGATCGGATTGCCGATTCAATGATTTTTATTGCTATAGGACTAAGCGGTTATGCAGAACCAAAATTAGCATTGATTGCTCTGACGTTGATCCTTCTGGCTTCCTATCTGGGTATTCTTGGAAAAGCCCTGGGAGATCAGCGCGTATATGGAGGGCTATTTGGCAAAGGCGACCGCATGATCTCATTAGCAATTTTTACGCTTTATCCCGCAGCGACCGGAAATTTAACCATCTACAATTATTACTTGATCTTTGCCAGCGCGGCAGCATTGGTTACTGTCATTCAACGTCTCAGGATTATTTATGGAAATCATCATCGCGCATAATCCACTGGAAAATCCTTTATTCTGGCCGATTCTTCAAATCACTGCCATTTTGTTTGTCTTTGGCTTTGGGCTTGTTCTATTCTTTGCGCGCAAAGACCTCAAGGCAGGTCTAAAAGGTGAGTTAGGAAAGCGATTCATCGGTTGGTTGCTCATCGCTCCCATATTTTTAATCGGCACGTTCGTGAAGGGAGTGGTTGCCGCGGTGATTCTTTTTGTTTTCTTTTACCTGGTACTGGCGGAATACATCCGGGTCGTTGGTTTACAGCGCCCCTATATTATCCATCTTTACATATTTGTACCAATCACGTTCTTTATAGCACAATATTTCCCTGAACTTTATTCCGTTTTGCCAGCCGCTGCTATTCTGACACTTACGCTCGTTCCTATTTTTAGACATCCCATCGAAGATTTATATATCCAGCTTTCCTTTGCAGGACGTGGATATTTGTATCTTGTTTGGTCCGTCGGACATATTCTCCTACTTCAACAGCTGGCGGGCACCGGGCTGATCATGACAACAGCCATAGGGGTTGCCTTGTGTGATGTAATGCAATACACAATTGGCAAACTGATCGGGAGGCATATCATTGCACCCGAAGTCAACCCGCGTAAAGCCTGGGAGGGATTAATCGGTGATCTGGTTGGCGCAAGTATCGCGGTCTATCTATTGCGCTTTGCTCTGCCAGCAGAATTTACTGTTGTACATCACATCATTCTCATCGTGTTGATTGGGCTGGGGTCAGCCTGGGGCGATCTAATCAGTTCCATGATCAAACGCGTGTCCCATGTAAAGGACTGGGGACAGATCATCCCCGGACATGGCGGCCTGCTGGATCGTGCTAACAGCATGGTAATAGTTTTCCCGCTTGTCTACTACTTTTCCTATCTCATTTTGGAGTATTTGAATTAATACCTGCAACAAACACGAAAAGTGGAAACTAATTTTCAATCTAATGAAAACCAAAATATGTTATGAATACAAAGTAAATCATGCACCACAGCAAAACGTAACCACTCACTACGAGGAACGTGTGTTTTTCGCAAAAAGGCCGAAACCACCTTCCTATTCCCCCAAAGACTAGTACAACTGGTAAAAAGCGCTCTAGACGCGCTGGAACAGTCATGAGCAAGAAGGAAGGAAATGAAAAAGCTTGCTCACCTGCTTGCGCAGCGTAGATCTTATAAGGAGTACCTCTTAAGGGGCCGGTGAGTATCGTCACGAGCCCATCAGAACGCAAATTTTCAGCCACCTCGTTAACGAGCGCAGTATCAATCAATGGAACGTGAATGAGGAATCCTCTTAAAGCAGAGGGATCATTCATTGCTAAAACATACATCACGGAACCGCCAAGCATAGCTCCTAGTAGGGCAGCTATCGCTGCAGAGAGTCCTCGGCGCCAATGAAATAGCGCAACAAATCCTAGATAAACATCAGGTACGATAAAAAATACTGTGGCCTCAGCAAATCCCCATAAGAAACCAATGATTAAGGACCATTTCGAATTAGCGTGATCAT
>JAICQC010000481.1 GCA_025938055.1 Anaerolineales bacterium
CGGACGACGCCCGACCACGCCCGCGCCGAGGATGCATGGGAGGAAAAGGGTTTCCTGCAGTGGGCGAGCCTGGGTGACTATGAAGCTGGAATACAGACCTTCCTCGAGTTTGTCTCAACATACCCTGCCTCGTCGTCTGCGCCAGACTTTCTGATGAGTGCAGCGCGCGTCCTGGAGCGCGCTGGCAGGCTCGAAGAAGCCGCCTCCACCTGGGAGCGCATCGCAGACGAATATTCATCGAGCGAGCACGTCCCCACAGCGCTCTTTCTGGCAGGCATCACGCGTTTCCGTCTTGGCGATCACGAGGGAGCCCTGACCACGTTTCAGCGTGATCTGCTGCTTTCCAACCTGCCCGAGGACAAAGCCCGCGCCTATTTATGGATCGGAAAGGTCCAGCAGCAGTTGGGTGACAGCGCCTCGGCGCAAGCCTCCTGGCAGCAAGGGCAAGCCGCAGACCCGGCCGGTTACTACAGCACGCGTGCGCGCGATATCCTGATGCGGCGCGCACCTTTCGAGTCACCTGCCTCGATCGACCTGGAACCCGACATCGACCAGGAACGAAAGGATGCAGAAGCCTGGGTACGCGTCACCTTTGGGCTGCCGCCGGAGACGGACCTCACCGGTCCGGGGACGCTCGCCCAGGACCCAAGGTTCGTGCGCGGCACCGAGTTGTGGGAGCTCGGAATGTATGAGGAAGCGCAAGTCGAATTTGAAGACCTGAGGGAATCGTTAACCACTGATGGAGTTGCCAGTTTCCGGCTCGCCAACCATCTGCTGGAGATCGGGCTGTACCGCACGGCGATCTTTGCTGCACGCGAAGTCCTGAACCTGGCAGGCTTGGAGAGCCAGGCGGCTTCTCTCACGGCGCCCGACTATTTCAATCACATCCGCTACGGATTGTATTATCACGACCTGATCATCACCGAAGCCCAGCGCTATGGGCTGGACCCGCTCTTTATGTTCAGCCTCATCCGGCAGGAGAGTCTGTTCGAGGGGTTTGTCAGCTCCACTGCAGGCGCGCACGGGTTGATGCAGATCGTTCCCGCCACGGGCGAACAGATCGCGGCAGAATTGAGCTGGCCCCCCGCTTATGATTCGGAGGACTTATATCGTCCGATCGTCAGCGTGCGGTTTGGCTCGTATTACCTCAGCCGGAACAGAGACCTGCTGGATGGCAACCTGTATGCCGGGCTGGCTGCTTACAATGGCGGGCCCGGGAATGCCATTGCCTGGAGGGAGCTCTCCGGCGATGACCCCGACCTGTTTTTGGAAGTCGTCCGCTTCCAGGAGACGCGCGATTACATCCGGTTGATCTACGAGATCTTTAGCACGTACCGAAGTCTGTATAGCCCCACAGAGTAGCTCGCACAAAATTAGATGGAAAAATCAATATTTTAAGAAAAAAGAGACGGTCAGGTGACTGTCTCTTTTTGCATTCAAGTCTTCTAGCCCACATGTGCCAGGATGCGCTGGTGTGCGGTCTCGGCATCCATATCCACGATTGATATTAATTTATCGCGCCCGCTGGCGCCTGCCACAATATCCAGGCGGGATTTTGGCACGCCCAGCACCTCGGAAAGAAAATTGATCAGCGTCTCATTGGCTTCGTTGTCAGACGGCGGTGCAGCGATGCGCACTTTAATAGTTCCGTCCTCCAGCAGTTCGACGATCTCATTACGGCTGGCACGTGGGGTGACCCGCACCGCCAAAGCAGATCCCTTTCTACCACTGTGCAAATTGAATTTACGATCTGCCATGACTCACCTCAGCGTAATCAGGAATCGGATTAGGAGATTGGAAATGACTTGCAGGAGGATGATGAGAACGAGCGGACTAAGGTCCAGCATGCCGATGAGCGGCACCACGCGTCGAATGGGCGCAAGCATGGGTTCCACTACACTATCAATGCTGCGCCGTATGGGATGATATGGGTCCATAAAATAAGAAAGGATTACAGAAACGATCACTAGCAGGACGAGCAATTGCGAAATGGCATTAATAAAAAGGATCAGGATTTCAATCACGCTTCACGCTCCGCGTCAGACTTGTCCACAGGACTGCTTCGCTGGTCCACAGGACTGCCATGCTTGTATCTGCGTGCACCGACGATGGCTGTCCCAACCCGGACGAGGGTCGCGCCTTCTTCCACTGCAACTGGATAATCTGCACTCGTGCCCATCGAGAGCTCGCGCCAGTCTGCCCGGGGAAACTGGGATGCCAGATGGTCTCGCAATCGCCTGAGGCGTAGAAAGAACCGGCGTGAATCTTCCGGGTCCGTTTCCAGGGGAGGCATGGTCATCAATCCATGGACGCGCAGGTTTGGCAGCTCCAGGATCGATGAAACATCGGAGAGTAATTCCTCCCAGCGAGACTCCTCAGAGGCATCCCAACCCGATTTGCTCTCTTCGCCGCCAACATTGAATTCCAGCAAAACAGGCAAAACACGATCAAGCTCTGCGGCAAAACGATCGAGACGCTGCGCGAGTTTCAGACTATCGAGCGAGTGTAAAAGTGCGAAATGATCCGCCACGAGACGAGCCTTGCGACTCTGCACGTGACCAATCATGTGCCATTCTACCCCACTTTGCACGGCGAGAGATTGTATCTTTGTAACGGCCTCTTCAGGATAGTTCTCGCCAAGGATGCGCACTCCCGCCTCTATGGCAGCCCGAACGACTTCGACGGGCTGGGACTTGGTCACAACCACCAGACGGATCTCGCTGGGATCGCGGTTGCTCTTGCGCGCAGCGGTCGCAATTTGATCGAGTGTGGTTTGGTAATTTTCGCGGATGGAGGCAGCGAGGTCGGGCATGATGTTATTTATTATAATCTCCCCTTTTAACGAAATTGGAGCCAAGCCTGCGCTTCGACTACGCCTGCGGCTCTGCTCAGCGCGAATTATTGGAGAGAGATCAATGCGCCGAAACGACCTGTGCGTCCCTTTTCGGCGCGGTGTGAGAACCAGTCATCGGTATGACAGGCGGTGCAGATGCCAGAGACTTCAATCTGGCAGACGCCGGCGCGTTCGAGTGAAATACGGTTGGCTTCCCACAGATTGAAGTGGATCTTCCCGTTATGGGATTTGAGGAACAATTCGGATTCATCCCCATATTTTTGCATGACCTGCAAAATCACGTCTGCGCCGATCTCGTAATGGTCAGGCCCGATCGATGGACCAATGCCGGCGACGATATCTGCAGGGTTCGATCCATAATTTTTCTTCATCGCCTCCACGGTGACGCTGGCGACGTCGCGCAGGGTACCCATCCAGCCCGCGTGTGATACACCGACGATTCCCTGGCGCGGGTCATGCAGGAGGATCGGCACACAATCTGCAAAGCGCATGAAGAGGCTGACGTCGGCTTTATCCGTCAGAATAATGTCCGCCTGGCGATAGGATTCATCGAGAGGTCTTGGGGCATGCGCGCA
>JAICQC010000065.1 GCA_025938055.1 Anaerolineales bacterium
AAGCCTATCAGAACGGCGATGCGTCCATCGCTTCGTCCATTATGACCGGACCCATTCTGGAAAGCCTGTCCCTGGAGATCAACTCTCTCAACCAGCAGGGCTTGATCTCGCTCTCGGAGATCGACTATTACGACAGCTACATTAACGATATTCGCGTCATCAACAACGCCCTGATCGAAGTGGATACCTGCGAAGTGTGGACGACCAACACCTATCGACTGTCTGACAGTCAGTTGATCGACAGCCAGGGACCGGACTTACTGCCGCAGACCATTACCATCGAACAGATCAAAGAAAGCTGGTTCATCACCACCGTGGACTTCTTCGACGCGCCTGCGTTTTGCAGTTAGAAATCTCCACTCACGTCACACCTGCACTGCGCTCCCTGACACCGTCTGTCAGGAAACGCAGTGCGGTGTGACAGAGAATACTTTTAAATAAATGAACAAACTCATCGCGGTCGTCGGCGCTAGCGGCATCGGGAAGACCGCCCTCGTACATGCGCTTGCAAAGGCGCACCCATTCCAGACGGCGTATGAGCAGCATGCCGAACGTCCGTTCCAGGCGCTCTTCAAAGGGGATGCACGCTACGCCCTGGCAAACCAGGTCGATTACCTGCTGCTGCGCGCCGGGCAGGAAAAGGAACTACGTGCCTCGCCGCAGATAGGGCTTGTCGACGGCGGGCTCGATCTCGACTATCACGGCTTCACGCGCCTCTTCCATGCTCGAGGCTTGCTCACGGAGGCAGAGTTTGACCTGTGCCAGAGCCTCTACCGTTTCATCCGCGAGACGCTCCCGCAACCGGAACTCATCGTCCGCCTTTGTGCGGATGAACGGACCGTAACAGAGCGCTTATCGGCGCGTGAACGCATCAACATTGCCAGCGCCGAAGACACCGCGTTATTCAACTCCTTCATAGACGAATGGCTGGCGTTCATCCCGCGTGATCAGGTTCTGGAGCTGGATGTCTCGAACGAGACGTTGGAATATGAACGGAGTGTACATATTATTTTGGAAAGAATTCGATCTTGGCACCTGTAGGGCTTGCTGCGCAGCGTCCCCGAAGGGGGCAGCCCGCCATATCTTGAATTTCTTGCATGTCAGGCTTCAAGCCTGACCTACATCGTAGCCTTGCGAATGTTGAGATCCTTCGGCTTCGCCTCAGGACGGGCCTTCGCAAGGTTTTTTACAAAGAGCCTGACCTATGCAATAGAAGGAGAGAATAATATGCGATCTTTAAAGGTAGTTTTACTGGCAGTCGGTGGCGTCCAACTCATTATCGCCGCCGGGTTCTTTTTTCAGCAGGGCTGGGCAACAGCGCTCTGGCCCGTGCCCGATACACCTTTATCTTATGCCTTCATCGCCGCTATCCTGGCGGGCGGCGCTGCGCCGCTGATCTGGATGGGGCTTGCTGGAGAGCTCGCCGGGCTGACCGGTTACGGTATGAGCTTCGGCATCATGTACGCCGGGATGGCGCTTGCGGCGCTGCTCTTCTACCTTCGGATGCAGCAGACCTCGTTGCTCGGGTTCGCCCTCGTAATTGGAACAGCAGCGGCGCTGTGCCTGTTCCTCTTCTTCCGCACACGCAACACAGTAGAAGCCAGCCAGCCCACGCCGCTCATCGTGCGCCTTGCTTTCATGGTGGAAGTGCTGGTGCTGGCAGGCGCAGGTCTGCTCCTGCTGTTGAAGGTGCCGAATACACTGCCCTGGAACTTGAGCGGCGAATCGTCCGTATTATATGGATGGGTATTTCTTGGGCTGGCATTCTATTACCTGTATGCCGTGCTGAACCCGCAATGGATCCATGCCATCGGTCCGCTGCTGGGATTTCTGGTCTACGACCTGGTGCTGTTCTCGCCGCTGTTCGCCCGCTTTGGGAACCTCCAGCCGCAGCATGTGCTCGGGCAGGTGACAGCTTCGTTCATTATTATCTTTAGCGCTGCCCTTGGTCTATATTTCCTATTCATAAACCCAGCCACTCGTCTGGGAGGAGGCTCAAGCCTCAGGAGGAATTGAGAATGAAGAGAAACGTATCGCTGATATACCTTTCGGTTTCCATCCTTGTCTTTATGCTCGCCTGCAACCTTGTGCTGCCGGGCATGAACCCGGTTACACAGACGGCTGCACCGCCGGTCCTTCCCACGACCACGACCGCGCCCCTGCCCATCCCACCGGATGCAGCATCGCCCACGCCCGGGCAGCCTTCCGGCTCGGGGGGACAATTCATCGCCTACATTCGGGATGGGCAGCTTCTGGTCACCGACGTGACGAACGGCGTGCAGGGCGGCACTACACAGTACACACTCGCCGGTCAGGATGACCAGGTGACCGACCTCGCCTGGTCGCCGTCCGGGGAGTTGGTGGCGTTCGTCTCCGCCGCGACGGGCACGCCGCACCTCTACTACATCTTTGCCCTCGGGCAGAGCACTCCCGCCGACCTGGGCGTGGGCAGCGCACCTGCCTGGTCGCCGGACAGCACTTCCATTGCCTACACCGGCGGGACGTTCCCGGACGAGAACATCTTCATCACCACGGTAGACAACCCTGCGCCGCGCCAGATCACCTTCGAGACGAACTTCGCCTGGGGACGCCCGGTCTTCACCCCGGATGGCGAGTCGCTGATCGTGACAGGCTCGAGCCGCGACAACATGGGCGCTTCGGGCAACACGAACTTCGCACTGGAGTATCTTGAGTTGGACGGCAGCGGCGTACGGGGTCCCGTTACCGGTATCGAGCCGTTCGAGGGCGGGCGTTTGCCCTACGATATGCGCTTCTCACCAGACGGCGCCTGGCTGGCGTTCTCCACGTCCTTCCATTTGAGCGCCTGCGCTTCGCCCGGCGCCTATTACGTGACCAACGCCGATGGCAGCAGCTTCCAGGCGCTGATCAGCCCCTCCATGCAAGCTGCCGTCGACGAGAGCCAGGACCATTACCACGTGGGTCTTAATTATGACTGGCTCCCCTCCAGCGACGCCGTCGTGGCTCTCGGGAACGTAGTGGACTGCAACCTGAGCAGCCCCACGTCCGGTCAGGTGATCGCCGGTCCGCAGATGTCGGTCATCGGTCTGGACGGCAGCGAGCGGACGGTGATCCCCGGCTTCTTCTCCGACATCAGCGTGGACCGCAGCGGGACGCTGATCGCCGCCGCGCACTACCCGGACGGCTTCCAGGACCTGACCCCGGACGTGGAGATCTACTCCGCGCAGACCGGTCAGCTCGTCCTGTCGCTGGGACCGGGCAGCAATCCGCAGTTTCAGCCGTAGGAGCAGAGGAGTAGAGACTAGAGATTGGAGAGTAGTTGCAAGTCACTTCGCGCTGACATCGTGCCCTTTGGGTAGCGGAGCCGTAGACGTAGCCGAAGTGTAGGGCGAAGCAATCTCATCAGGACGGCTTTGTAGGGCGGGCTTGTAGCCCGCCTAACCTGTATAGTCACGTGGTCCCTTCGTTACACTCCGGGATGCTTTGCAAAAGCGTGACCTACTATATAATGGGTAGACATGGAAAACAGGTTGCCGTGTTTTTCGAAATCCATAAAGGAGTAGAAAATGGCTTATACACTGGATACGAAGGTCGGTGAAATTCTGAAGGACACCCGGGCGGTCGAAGTATTGGAACGTTATGCTCCGGGCGTCGCCAAGCACCCGATGATCGGGTTTGCAAAAGGCATGACTCTGAAGTCCCTGCTGGCGATGCCGCAAGCCAGAGACGCCGGAGTGACGGAGGAAACGGTATTGAAGGTCCTGGCAGAGATCAACGCACGGACGTGATCGCTCTGCTTCAGGCGAATTTCTTGGTCAAAGCAAAACTGGAAGTTGGTTCAACTTCCAGTTTTTTGTTGCTCCACCGGGATGCTTCGAGCAGCAGGTCATTCCCTTTTGAGCAGGTTTTCCCCTTTGAAGTAATCGGACATTGCCACAAGGAAGGGCTGCCTGCCTTCTTTTTCTGTCCTCGCTTCGTAGTATGCACAGGTCTCAGGGTCTGCCATGGCTGCCAGTAGTGTAAACTTGTTTGCAGAAGATTGACCTTGCAGGCGGTTTTCGGTTAGAGATTGGTAGTTAGTAAATTGGTAATTGGTAAATTGGTAATTGGGCAGGCGGTGGATTGTAATGAATTTCACCTTGAAGTGAGGGAGATTTTCCTGTATGCTTAGCGGTAGAAGGAATGGGAGTGAGTCTCCAGCATGAGCAGAAGGAGTGGAGCGATGAAAGGCAATCGTGAAATGAGCGGCGTGCGGTTTTTGTAATATAAAGGGTCTTAAGCGAAGCTGCTTCGTATAAACTATAGTTGGGCGTAGATTGTACCAACCTTGCAATCTAATTCCTATATTAATTTGGGGGATTAGTTTGCATGCAGTCCAAAAGCAATTAGATTTGAGTCCGACTAACCGTAGTTAGCCCGCACGTCGGAAACAGCAAATTACAATACAGAGAATATCATTATGCCGCAAAACAAAAACCGTCTGCCAGACTATCGAGATGATCAGGGTTGGTCAAACCTTGACCCCATCAACGCGCCCCGGACTGCCACGAATGCAGAAATTACATTCCTGAAGCGGCTGTTTACCCTCAGATTGCGGACGCGTGATGCTTTTGCGCTCACTGCAATGTTGGTATCTGGTATAGTCTTAACAGCGCTCATGTCATTTTTTATTTATGCTGCAATTACTACATTTGATCACTCTCCTGGCGAGAAACTATGGATATATCTAGCGACAGCTTATTTCTATGCAATGTTAGGATTCTTTTGGTTGATTGGTGTGGCACTGATCGTGAATTTTTTGATTAACTTAGGAATGAACCTAGGGCTAATAAGAAACAGTTGGGGGATGAAAAATGGGAATGAACGCAAACGGAAAGAGGTAAAAAAGAAATTACCGAAACGGCGAAAAGACTTCCGGTGAAAAATACAGTTAGAAAGTCAAAAGCGGGCTAACAATGCGTGCACCCGACTGGTGGGAGTCGCCGCGTTTCCAGGCGGTTTGTGTGACTTCAGGGTGGTTCCGGCAAAACGGCGTTGCCTCGTCCCGCCCACCAGCGGGTAACGCCAGCCGTTAGCGGCAGACCGGCAACAGAGCTTGCCCGTCTCAAAATGAAGATTAGTGCGTAGTGCTCTTGCTTCATAATACGTGAAAACACATCCATCGAGAACGAAAGGCTAAGACAGGAGGCAAACAATGAAATTGAAGATCGTATTCATTGCACACGCGGTGGCGGAGGTGATATTTGGGCTTGGCTTCTTGCTTGCTCCGGGTGTTTTGTTTGGATTTTTAGGCACGAGCACGGACGCGACCGGACTCGTGCTCTCTCAAATTGCGGGCGCATTAATTCTAAGCCTGGCAATCATCTCATGGTTTGGGCGCGACGTTCCGACCGGCACGCTGCGCGACGCGATGGTTTGGAGTTTCGCCCTCGCGCACAGTGCAGCTGGTATTGTCGTGGCGCTTGCCGTCTGGGCTGGTACATTCAACTGGCTTGGCTGGCCTGCAGCTGCACTGGATGCATTTTTTGTTTTGATGTTCGTGTGGCGGCGTCGGCAGGGCTAGCTTTTTCCTCGACGAATCGAATTTAGATGTGTCAAATGGGGTGATTTGAGAGAATTGCGGGAAAAGATTGCCGCTAACAAAGCGTGCACTGGACGGCCGGGTACGGTGCGCATTTTTGGACAAGTTCTTAACCCCGCCGCCAGTAACGCCAGCCGTTAGGCGGCTGAAAGTATACGAAAGTATTGTGACAAAAAACAACCATGAATTCGTGGAGAAAAAATAGTATGACAAATGAACTTCTTCTGCGCGATGTTGTAAACGATGACCTTCCAATCTTTTTTGAGCAACAATTAAATAAGGAAGCCAATCACATGGCGGCTTTTACCGCCAAAGACCCAACCAACCAAGAAGCCTTTACAGCACATTGGCTCAGGAATTTGGCAAATGAAACGACTATCAATAAGACAATTGTCTTCGATGGGCAAGTTGCAGGAAGTGTTGCGAGTTATGAAGATGAAGGCAGACCAGAAGTCACTTACTGGCTTGGAAAGGAATATTGGGGTAAAGGAATTGCTACTTGGGCATTGAAAGAGTTTTTGACACACTATAACAAGACTCGCCCGATTTATGCACGAGTAGCCAAAGACAATCTCGGCTCGCGTCGTGTTTTAGAGAAATGTGGCTTTAAAATTATCGGCGAATCGACAGGGTTTGCCAATGCGCGTGGTCAAGAAATCGAGGAACTGCTTTTGCAATTAGTGGAGTAGTTTCAACAGAACAGGTGTAATAGCCATCGTCGCCGCCCAACACAGCGTGCACCCGAACCCCGGCAAAGTGCGCCGGGGCTGGCGTGGTGGGAGTCGCCGCGTTTTTGGGCAGTTTGCGTGGCTTGAGCGTGATTCCGTCAAAGCGGCGTCCTCTCGTCCCGCCCACCAGCGGGTAACGCCAACCGTTGGGCAGCAGAGTTGAGGGAACTGGTATAAGGAAAAGTATGAAATCATTTGACGAAAAATATCCATATATTGCTGCGTGGGTCCAAGATGGGACAGTTGAAATCGGCTACAATGATTATGACGATGTTTTTCTTCGTGTTATTGATGCAGGTGGAGTAGTTTGGGAAAGTAATAAGACTTACTCAAACCTCGATGATGCTTTTAGTGAAATGAATGTAGCAATTGAAGCTTGGTGCACTGAAAATGGAATCGATCTCAAGCTCTCATGAAAATCATCTCTCATGAGGTACTACAGTCTCTTACATAGTTACTAAAATGTGAGTAAGCTATGACTGAGTATTCAAAGCATATAAAACGGTTACTAAGAGAGTTTGCAGCAGAAGCCTGTGAAAGAGAGCTCTCGCGCGAATTAGCACGACTTGATAAGAGTTTCTCCGAATGGCGAGAGGGAATGATAAATAATGGGGAATTGAGTTATCGAATTCATAAGCATGAAACAGATGTATTACGGGAACTCTTCAATAAATATAATGAAGGTGAAAATGACTTCAACGTTGCCTATGCAATCGTTACGGGTATCCTGAATCGGCAAGATGTTCCAGAAGAATTGATAGAGGCAATTGATAAGCAGATAAACTTTTACGAGACAATGAAAAATGCCGGTGAACTAAAATTACCAGATGAATAAGAATTGGTGATGCAGCCCCACAAAGCGTGCACTGGACGCTGGGGACTGTTACTGCGTAGTGTGCGGCGTTTTCGAGCATTTTTCTGGCTTCGGGTTTTCTCTGCTCCCAGGCATTGTCCCACGCCCACCCCAGCGCCAGTAACGCTCACCTTTGGGCGGCGTGGTGGGATCCGCGTATAATGGAGCAAAGGTTAAGGCAGATAGTATGCAATTGGGTGCTCAATTCACATATGAATGAAATCGCATTTGCAGGATGGATTCACCTCCTAGCTGGAGAGGTGTGGCACGGTCGTAAATGACAAATACCCTGAAACTCACCCGTTCGCAGATTCTCGCCTTCCGGCGCCGTGTCGCGGCGCTCGATGAGCGGCTGCCTCGTGGCCGTCGAGCGTTGCGGCGAGCGGCGTGGGCGGGTTTACAGGATAGCATGCCGCGGGCCGCGTTGCTCTCGATCCATGCGCGCATGGTTGGCACTGAGCCTGAAAGCTGGGAGGATCCTTCCCTTGTGCAGATCTGGGGGCCCCGGTTCAGTACTTATGTCGTGGCGAAACGCGATCTCGCGGTCTTTACCCTCGGCAGGCTGCCGGACGAAGTAGGTCCATTGAAGCGCATTCAGGATATCGCCGCCCATTTGCGGTCGGCGCTTGCCGGCCGCCGGATGCTTCAGAGCACCGCGGCCCATATTATGGGGGTGAAGCATGCAAACCTACTGCGTTACGCCGCGCCGACGGGGACCGTCCTGATCCGCTGGGATGGTGCTCGTCAGCCCGATATCTGGAACGTGCCGACGCCTGAAATGGATCCGCATGAGGCGCGCCTCGAACTTGCCCGGCGGTACTTGCACGCGTTCGGGCCCGCTACGCCCGAGTCCTTTGCGACGTGGGCGGGCATTGGGACGCGTTCTGGTATCGATGCATTCAAGACGCTTGGAAAGTCACTGACGCAAGTCCGCACCCCCATCGGGGACGCGTCGATCCTGAGCCGGGATGAACCTCTGTTCCGCGCGATGCCGGGCCCAGCAGCGCCGGCCCGTCTTTTGCCGAGCGGCGACACCTGGTTCTTGCTGCAAGGCAACGACCGCAAACTCCTGGTGCCCAACGAGCGTCAACGCTACGCGCTATGGACGTCCCGTGTCTGGCCGGGTGCGCTGCTCGTGGGAGGTGAGACCGTCGGCACCTGGCGGCGCGCGGAGCACGTGCTCACGATCCAGCCATGGCGTCGCCTTTCCCGCGCACAGCGAGAGGTGGTCGAGGCGGAAGCGAGTTCACTACCCTTGCCGGGAATCAACCAACCTATGGATATCCGCTGGGGTCACGGCTGAGCCAAGTCTCGCAGCTTGTTGAAGAACTACCTGCGTTGTCATCGCGGATTAAAAATGACCTCAAGCTGCTCGTTTACTATCCCATGCTTGCGCCCAACACAGCGTGCGGCCGACTTGGGATACGCGCCGCGTTTTGGGGCATTTTCCTGACTTTAGGTTTTTCCTGCCTCGACGGCGAATCCACGCTCCCACCGCAGCTAACGCACACCGTTGGGCAGAAGGAACGCGTAGGAACTAACGAATGATATTACCAAAGAAGCGAGACCCCAGGTTCATCACTGTGCGTCGCGGTGGTACCCTCCAGGACTCCAATCATCACCTGCTTGCGATATGGGCGGCCGATTGCGCACAGCACGTGTTGCACTTATTCGAGGAAATGCAACCCAATGACGACCGGCCGCATCGAGCCATCGAATTGGCGCGCGCTTGGGCGCGAGGCGAGGTCACAATGACGCAAGCTCGAATGGCCGCCGGTCACGCCATGGCGGCAGCCAGAGTGATGAGCGGAGCGGCGAGGGAATCGGCTTATGCGGCCGGACAAGCTGCGGCAGTCGCACATGTGGCAGCGCATGAGTTGGGTGCAGCTGCCTACGCAATCCGGGCCGCACGCGCAGCGGCCGATGAAAGTGAGCGTGACGAAGCAGGTCGCTTGGAATGTCAATGGCAACGTGCACAACTTCCGAGCGAAATCCGGGATCTCGTGCTTGACGACCAGAAGTTGCGCAACGAAATCTGCTGGTTCGTATTCGATTGCTGACCGGCTCGCTTGCACCACTACAACTACCCTTGATAGCAACTTAAGGTAAAAAAACAAAATTAGGAGTATCGTTACCCGCGCGCGAACATCAGCCATTGGCAGCAGAACCCTTTCTAATGAAATATAATTGTAGAAAGTCATGTCAAAAGCTCATCCTCACAGCCTGATTTGTAAAGCGTTTCCATTTGCAGCATTACTGGGAATTATTTTGAGTAGCTGCACTTCACAATCAGCAGAAGTACCTCGTTTGCGAGTTACCAATAATGGTTCTGTTCTGATCGAGGATCTTGTTGTTCTCTTCCCGGAAGACAGCATTGCATTTGGCGACGTACCCGCAGGGACAACTACCGATTACAAAGGTGTTCCTGATGGCGTATTTAGCTACGCTGCATATCAATTTGTAGTAGATGGTCAAGTAGTCACGCAACCGGTCATTGACTGGATTGGTGAAAGCCCAATGAGTGGAATGCTGTTTACGTACACAATAGATTTTGATCCCAGCCGTGAAAATACGGGCGATATAGTTCGCTTGATCGACGTAAGAAATGATGATTAATAAAGAGATATCAAAGCGCCGTTGGCTGGGGAATCACAAGCTGCTGTCACCGCAAACTTGTCGCCTTCCAATCGTTTTATAATCGAAGAATGAACACAACCAACAGGCACGCAGACTACGATCAGATCGCCCGCGGCTTTGACAGCCGCTACGAACGGGAGCAGTACGCGGGGGTCGAGAGGGCGCTGCAGCAGTTCGTCGGGAGCGAGCCCGGGCTACGTATCCTTGAAGTGGGCTGCGGGACGGGTCACTGGCTCAAATCCCTGAGGGCGCAGTTCCCTGAAAACATTCTGAGCGGCATAGATTTCTCACGGGAGATGCTTGCCCGTGCGCGGGCAGCGCTCCCTGAGGTTGACCTGGTACGCGGGACAGCCCAGCGCCTCCCCTGGCAAGACGGTTCCTTCGACCGGGTGTATTGCATCAACGCCCTCCACCACTTCCCGGACAAGCCCGCTTTTCTGGCGGAGGCGCGCCGCCTCCTGCGTCCGGGCGGGCAGTTCTTCAGCGTGGGCATCGACCCTCACGGCGGGATGGACCAATGGTATATCTACGACTACTTTAAGGAAACGCTGGCGCTCGACCGGCAGCGTTATCCCTCGACGCAGGAATTGCGGGAATGGATGACCGCGGCAGGCTTCGAGGATTGCCTCACAGAAGTAGTGGAACACTGGGAAATGCGCATCCCTGCGCGCGATGCGCTCGAGCACGGCTGGCTGGCGAAGGCGGTCACCTCACAACTCAGCATTCTGACCAATGACGAATATCAGCAGGGCATTCAGCGAATTGAGGAAGGCATCGAACGCGCCGAAAAAGACGGGCGGATATTATCCCTCCAGGCAAACCTGCGGCTGCACGGCACCAGCGGCTCAGCCACCCGCTGACGAGGAGTGACATTTCCTCTGGATGACCATGTCAGACGATACACAGACCAACAAACAGATTGTGGAAATGTCCCAGGATTAAAAAAGCGGACGAGTCGCTCTGCGCTCGCCCGCTTACACGTTCCCCGCACGGTTACCTGCTTCTAATATCGGGCATGGTGAAGCAAAACGTTGAGCCGTGCCCCTGCCCCTCAGACTCCACCCAGATGCGCCCCCCATGGACTTCGATAATGCGCTTGATGAGCGCCAGCCCGATGCCTGTGCCTTCCATGCTCGGGTCAAGTTTTTCGAACAGGTTAAAGATCCGCTTGTGGTAACGCGGGTCGATGCCCTGTCCGTTATCCCGCACAAAAATGATCTGCTCCCCATCGCGGGTACGCGTGCCGATCTCGATGATGGGCTGCGCCTGCTCGCTTGTGTACTTGGCAGCGTTTTCGATCAGGTTCTCGAGCACTTCGCGCAGGCGTATGCGGTCGCCATAGACCGTGGGCAGATCGGGTGAGACATGGACCGTCACGTTCCTCGAACGGAGCAGCGGGGCCAGCGTCCGCAGGGCTTCCTCGGTTAGCTGCTGCAGGTCCACATCCGCATGGGGTTTGCTGACGCGCCCGATGCGGAAGAGCTCGAGCAGGTCCGCCAGCAGTTCGTCCATTTTGTTGGCGGCGCCCGCGATCCGCTGGATGTCTTTCCTGACCTCCTCCTGACGGTTCGCCTCCAGGTCCTTTTCGAGGGCGCCCAGAAATCCCTTGATGGTGACCAGGGGCGCCCGCAGGTCATGGAAGGCAGTATAGGTAAAGCGCTCGATCTCCGCATTGATCGCCTCCAGCTTTGCGATCAGACTCCTGCGTTCCTCCTCCGCCTGGCGATGGAGCTTCCGGGTTCGGGCGTCGGCAAGCTCCCGCTCGATCGCCGGGACGAGCCGCGCATATTTCCCTTTGAGGATAAAGTCATGTGCCCCGGCTTTCAGCATGGTCACAGCGGTCTCTTCGCCGACCGTGCCAGAAATGATGATAAACGGCAGGTCCAGCCCGCTTTCTTGGAGGGTGCGCAGGGCGTCCATGGCGCTAAATTGCGGCAGGGTATAGTCACACAGAACGAGATCCCATTCGCCGCCAGAGAGCGCGGACCTCATCGCAGGGCGCGTTTCCACCCGTGCATGCTCGACCTCATACCCTCCGCGCCGCAGCTCGCTCAACAGTAAATGGGTATCATTGTCGGAATCTTCAACGACTAACACGCGCAGTAATGCAGCCAGAATGCTCGTCATGGATGGTAATTGTAGAGCATGGCAGGCTGCAAATCAGACTGCAAGATCTGAATAGCTCAGGACGGTCAGGCGCTCGCATCGGACTCCTTCAGCGAAGGTATGCCAGAATCACAAATGGCAGCAGCCTGTTTGGCAGGATGATCTCCTGCGGGTTCGCCACCAGGATGCCCGTGGAGCCACCCCCGTCCAGGTTGACGGCAATATCCAGGTTCAGGTCTGACTGCGTCAAATAGACACTCAGCTGGTGCAGCGTGAAATGCCCCTGTGGCGCGACGATAAAAAGGATATGACCATTCCGATCCTGCGCAATGACGGTGCGCCTTGCAACGGCATGACTTTCCCTCGCTGCAGGGAAACCCAGTTTGCCGCCCGGCTGGACCAGGACGGGAAACGACTGTAAGGCAGCCTGCAAAGGCTCAGAGGGTTCGTATGGACTCTCGGCAAGCCATCGTAGTTCTGCTCCATGTTCATGAATTGCCAGCATCCCTCCAGAGCCGTTAAAGCTTCTTCCCTGCGCCTCTCCATTAACGATGGTAAGCCCATCGGGGAAATATCGCTCGTTCTCCACGCTGTAGTAACCGCCGTTCACCACCAGGGCGGCATTCGTCTCGGCTTGCCATGTATTCAGCGACTTGGGTGTTTCATCATAGGCAACATCCAGCCGGAAGTAATTTTGATCGAGGCGCCAGATGTGCAGAGACTCCACGCGCTGGTTCTGTTCGCCGTAGACCTCGATCACGCGCCGCTCCAGCCCGGGCTGTACCAGGCTCCAGCCGGGTTCCGGCAGAGCCGGGTCGGTTGGCGTGAGACTGGGCGCAGGTGAGAGTATCTGCGTGGGTATGAGTGGAAGCGCGGCTACAGGCGCCACGCCAGAGTCAGTCTTAATAAAATACGTGATGCTGGAGAACGTCCCGATGAAAATGATCAACAACATCAGGTGAAGCATCTGTGAAACAGGTTTGTACATGCTCACGATTGTAGCAGGTTAATAGAAAAAATGTTCTAAAATTCTCCCCTGTTGTTTATATGATAGACCTCTTGTGTACGTCGCCTGTAGGTTGGGCTGGCTGGGGAGCGCCCTGATGAGGGTAGCCCGACAGTCCTTTGGGAGGCTACGAACGTTTTCGCAAGATGCCTATCGAGTCTCTGGCGCCCAGTCCTGGAATTACAATCAGATTTGCCACTTCCCCAAAACAAGCATACTCGCTGGATCGCACGCCCCCTTAATGGGAGATTGCTTCACTCCGCTCGCAATGACATGCAGGAGGCTCTAGCAGACAGGTCCCGTAGACACAGCGGTGGCGCGAAGCATACTTTCGACCACATCAAAATCGATCCGCTCCGGCTTGGAATAACGTATTGCACCCTTGCCGACGCTGATCCCCTTCCCCTTCAACTGGTCCCTATGGGCATTCATAACATCGGTGCGCAGGATGTAGAGACCGATAAAGTTCTTCTGGCTGGCGAAGCCCACTTCCACTTCGCCGTTGCGCGAGTATGTCGGTCCCCCGTATGCCATGGCTTCTTCGAAGCCGGTCAACGTGGCGCGGCACAGGTCACGCAGGCGAGTGAGCACCTCCTGCCGTTCGGCGGGAGCCTCCTGGACATATGTGGTTATATCTTTGGCTTCGCTTTGCATTGCAACCCTTTCATGCTCGTGAAACAGACCTGCCCAGGAGCGACCCAAGCCAGGTGAAAAGCGCCCACGGGATCTGCGGGAAGATCAACACGCCGAGCGGACCGAGCAATCCACCTCCGACCATCAGAAAGAGCGCGACTGGTGATACAAGCAGGAAAATGATCAGCACGACCCAGCGCCCGCGCCCCGTGGACTGACGGTTCAGGAAGAAGATCAATATCGTTCCGCCCAGTGAGCCCGCCAGGAAGAAAAACAAATATTCCATGAACGTGGCTTCCGTGTTCCAGCGCCCAAAGCGCAGATAGAAGGTAACTACCTGCGCCGCCACGGAAAGTAGTCCCACCAGTAGGGCCCAGTATGCCGGTATGGTTTTCATGTCGAGTCCGCCTTTCTGCGAAGTGTCGGTGAAGAGGGCTGTTGCGCCCATCCCAGCTCGCGAGCGAGCCGGGACGAGCATTATTATAAGCGACTTACGATGTGGATTTCTTTACGTAGTGACCCTTGACGCGCGTCCCATCCTTACGTGTGTATCCCGCACGCCAGTATTGGCTCGTGCTGCCTGCCCTGGGGCGTTTGCTGCTATCTGAAGTTCGGCTGTATTTATTACTCTTCGGACGTGACTTGTTCTTCGAGGTGACCGAGGCGCGCTCGTTCTTCCAGGCACGCCCGCTCGAACGTTTTGTATTCTTTGCCATATGGTTACTCTCCTTGCAAGGATATATGACCCTATTCTATAGGAGTATGCGAAACTCCTCTTCTATATATCCCCCTTTTCCCTACCAGGAACATCCTCAACTTCAGAAAGGCAAAAGCGAGAGCGACAAAGCAATTTCCTATAAAGGTGAAAAGTTTCGTCGACAAAGTACGCCCACCATATTATGCATATCAAAAACATGTCCGTCTACAAGCTGGACATACAGAGGAAGTCACAGTGCTCATCTGGGCGACTCGCGCATAGGTGATACGGTACACTTGAGCCATGACCGAATTTGCCATAGAAACGAACCAGCTCACCAAACGCTTTGGTGATGTGCTGGCAGTGGACCGTGTGGACCTGCGTGTGAAGCGCGGCGAGATCTACGGCTTCTTGGGGCTCAACGGCGCAGGCAAGACCACCACGATCCGTGCGCTGCTGGGGATGATCCGCCCCAGCGCAGGCGATGTGCGGGTGCTGGGGGAGACTGTCGGTCCGAACGGCTGGGGACCGTGGGGGCGGGTAGGACACTTGGTAGAGCGTCCTTCCGCGTATCCCGATCTAACCGTACGTGAGAACCTGGAGATCGCAAGACATCTGCATGGGATACAAGATACAAATGCGGCTACACGCGTCATCGAACAACTTGCGCTGCTGTCTTACGCGGACCGCAAAGCAGGCACGCTTTCGAGC
>JAICQC010000177.1 GCA_025938055.1 Anaerolineales bacterium
CTGGATCTATTCGCACCGGCGAATCAGCCGGATCCTTGCGTGGCAGTCGAGGTTCCCACGGATAACCTGGCGTACAACAAGCCCGCGACCGCCTCGGGCAGTCTGGCGGAGGAGCAGCCGCAAAACGCCGTGGATGAAAACCCCGCCACCCAGTGGGGTTCAGGCGAAGGTCCTGTCCAATGGATCGAAATCGATCTACAGGGGAGTTACCGAATCACCGAGATTCGCCTGTTGGTCGCTCAGTATCCTGCCGGGGACACAACACATCACGTGCAGGTACTCAGCCTCACTGGCGCTGCCTACCAGACTGCCCACGAATTCAATGGCTCGACGAACGATAATGACTGGCTGGTATTCATCCCTGAAACGCCTTTGGAAAACATTGTTCAAGTCCGAATTCAGACGGTTGCCAGTCCATCCTGGGTGTCGTGGAAGGAAATTCAAGTGTACGGCGAAGAGATCGCGCCATAACTGGAGAAATAAAGATGGAAAATATTGCTCGTTGGCTGGTGATTGGTGGGATTATTTTAATCCTTATCGGTGGCGGAGTGTGGCTCGCCTCAAGGTTTGGCATTCCCATTGGGAGATTGCCCGGCGATATCCGCATCGAGAGAGGCAATGGCTTATTTTACTTTCCG
This sequence comes from Anaerolineales bacterium, assembly GCA_025938055.1. The sequence continues at coordinate 639 of JAICQC010000177.1, forward strand.
ATTGTGACTTCCTGCGTCCTCTCGATTCTGTTGACCATTGTTTTGAACATTATTATTCGGTTCTTTAATCGATAAGTTTTGAACCTCAAGCATTGAAGCTTTCAACATGATGAAAACCTCTGACTTCGACTACAACCTCCCCGAATCATCCATCGCACAGACGCCCCTCGAGCCGCGCGATTCGTCGCGGCTGTTGGTTTCACATCGTGATACAGGGGAACGGGAACATCGTAGCTTTCGAGATATTGGTGAATATTTACGTGCAGGCGATCTGCTCGTGCTGAACCAGACTCGCGTCATCCCGGCACGGATCTGCGCCCGCAAAGAGACCGGTGGACGCGTAGAGTTGCTTCTCCTGCACCGTCGCGATCATTTAACGTGGGAAGCCCTGGTTGGTGGGAAAGGCTTGCGCGTAGGCAGATTGATTGAGATAGAAGAAGGACCGCAGGCAGAAATTATTGAACTGCTGGATGGCTCCGAACGCCTCATCAGATTTTCAGAACCCATCGAGCCTTACTTTTCAAAGGTGGGAAATGTGCCTCTGCCGCCGTATATTCACGAGAAGCTGGATGACCCGGAACGCTACCAGACCGTCTACGCGCGTGAGCCGGGCTCCGCCGCCGCGCCGACAGCGGGACTCCACTTCACGCCGCGTCTGCTGGAAGAGCTGCAGGCTCGAGGCGTGAAGGTTGCCTACGTTACGCTGCATGTCGGGCTGGATACATTCGCCCCGGTGAATGAGGAGAATCCCGAGGAGCACAAGATCCATTCGGAATGGTGTGAGCTTCCACAGGAAACTGCGGACTTGATTAACCAAGCTAGACAGGCAGATGGACGGGTTGTTGCCGTGGGAACAACCTCGGTAAGAACACTGGAGTCAGCAGCTAATCTCCAGTCTCTAATCTCTAATCAAATATCGCCTTTTGTGGGTCCTACTTCTTTATTTATCTTACCGGGCTATGAATTCAAAGTTGTGGACGCGATGATCACCAATTTCCATCTGCCGAAGTCTACACTGCTGATGCTCGTCAGCGCGTTCGCGGGGCGGGAGAAGATTCTAGAAACGTACGAAATTGCCATTCAGGAAGGGTATCGCTTTTATTCGTTTGGGGATGCGATGCTGATACTCTAGGGTCAGGTGCCAAGTATCAGGTCTCAGGTACAATTGTTTTGCAATTTGTACTGGATGCCAGACGATATGACACAAAAATCTCAGCTCGATGAACTTAACCGGGAGATCATCTCCTGCTACAAATGTCCGAGGCTGGTTGCCTGGCGTGAGGAAGTTGCGCGGGTCAAGCGTAAAGCCTATCGCGATCAGGAGTATTGGGGGAGACCGGTCCCTGGCTTTGGTGACCCCTATGCGCGCGTTCTGGTTGTGGGACTGGCGCCCGGCGCGCATGGCTCGAACCGGACAGGGCGTAACTTCACAGGCGATGCATCGGGCGGGTTCCTGTATCCGGCGTTGTATCGTGCCGGGTTCGCGAACCAGCCCACGGCTGTTTCCAGAGACGATGGTCTTACTTTGAAGGATGTGTATCTGGCAGCATCGGCGCGCTGCGTTCCTCCAGACAACAAGCCGACCCTTGAAGAGTTAAATAACTGTCAGCCGTATCTGGAACGCGACCTCGAAATCCTGAAACCCCAGGTGATCGTATGTCTCGGAAGAGTGGCGTTCGAGAGAATCCTGAAAATATATGGCGTCCGCAATCCGGCATGGAAATTTGGACACGGCGCCTTATACCAATTGGACGCTGTGCGCGGGATTTGGATGCTGTGCTCCTATCATCCCAGCCAGCAAAATACGCTGACCGGAAAATTGACCGTCAACATGTTCGATGAAATCTGGTCAAAGGCAAAAGAATTGATGCGCGATGAGTAAGGTCATTACACCGGGGGAATTTGCTCCTGATTTCGAATTGAAAGATACAGAAGGCAATTCTGTTCGCTTGTCTGATTTTCGCGGCAAGCCTGTTGTGCTTTCCTTCCTGCGCGGCTTCATGTGACCCTACTGCCGCGCGCAGTTGGCGCGCTTGCGTGATGGATACCAGGAGTTTACAAGCCGCGGCGTGGAAATATTGGCAGTCGGGCCCGACCCACCGCTTCTCTTTAGGCAATACTGGAAGAACGAAAGGATCCCGTTCACAGGCTTGCCCGACGCTGACCATTCGGTGGCAAAGATGTACCGGCAGGAAGTGAATCTATTCAAGCTGGGACGCATGCCATTGAACTGTGTGATCGATGCCAAAGGCTTAGTGCGTTTTGCACATTACGGCAGTTCGATGTCTGATATCCCCTCCAACGAAGAGCTTCTGCATGTAATAGATGAACTTAACGCCGCGTCCTACTCATAACTCTACGCTGACAACTACTCTCTGGACTATCTCATGGCACTTGGACAGATCGCTTTTCTCGGCTCTGGTGAAACATCACTCGCGGGTGGTCGTATCTTCGAATCACTTGCGCGTGATATCAACGAGCCTCTCCGCATCGCCCTGCTCGAAACGCCTGCTGGTTTTGAGTTGAATTCGCCTCAGGTGGTGGGACGCGTGGGCGACTTTATGAAAACGCGCCTGCAAAACTACAAACCGGTCGTCGATGTGATCGCCGCTCGAAAAAGGGATTCTGCATTCAGCCCCGATGACCCCGAGATCGTCAAACCGCTGCTGCATGCGAACATGATCTTTATGGGACCTGGAAGCCCGACTTATGCGATCCGTCATTTGAAGGATACGCTGACGTGGGATGTGATCCGCGCCCGGCACCGCCTCGGCGCTACGCTGGTGTTTGCCTCCGCGGCGACGATCTCCATCGGTGCTCACGCGCTGCCTGTGTACGAGATCTACAAAGTGGGGCAGGATGTCCACGTGGTGGATGGACTGGACTTGTTCGCCGACTTTGGATTACATGTTTCGTTCATCCCACACTGGAATAATGCGGAGGGCGGCGCGGACCTGGATACCAGCCGTTGTTTCATGGGGATGGAGCGCTTCGCAGAATGGTGCAACCTTGTTCCAAGGGAGAACGAAACAATCGGGCTGGACGAGCATACGGGTCTCATCATGGATTTTGAAAAAGGCATCTGTGAAGTGAACGGGGTGAGCTCTGTCTCTGTTGTCCGTGAATGTGACCCGCAAATGTATCCCTCGGGTTCCACGTTCCCGCTCACAGAGTTTGGCGAGTATCAGATCCCCACCCCCCTGGATAAGGATATTCCCGCTCACGTCTGGGATATGGTTGTGAATGCTCCTCCCATCGAAGAGGACCAACCCTCCGACGAAGCCAGGGCTCTGGCGGATAAACGCCAGCACGCGCGCGCCGAAAAGGACTGGGTCAAATCAGATCGATTGCGCGATGAGATCGCCGCGCTAGGCTGGACCGTGCAGGATTCAAAAGAGGGATATAAACTGGTCAAGAACGAGTAGAGCGTTCGAAGCTGTCCGCTTGTTTACCGGCTTGCGGTAGTGAGATAAAATACACGCGCAGACTCTGAATAAGGAGATTTCCATGCGCGCCGTAGACATTATTATCAAGAAACGCGATAAACAGGAACTATCACTCGCCGAGATCGAGTTCTTTATCAAGAGTTTTATTTCGGGGGAAGTGGCGGATTATCAGGCGGCGGCGTTTCTCATGGCAGTTGTTCTCAACGGCATGACCCCGCGCGAAACAACAGACCTGACGCTGGCGATGGCAAACTCCGGTCACATGCTGGATCTCAGCGATGTGGTCGATCTTGCTATCGACAAACATTCTTCCGGCGGGGTGGGGGATAAGACAAGTTTGGCGGTCCTGCCGATCGTCGCAGCGTGCGGATTGCCTGTCGGCAAAATGTCCGGGCGCGGACTCGGCTTCAGCGGCGGCACGCTCGACAAACTGGAATCGATTCCCGGCTATCGGGTCGATCTCACTACAGAAGAATTCAAGCACCAGCTCAAAGAGAAAGGCATTGTGCTCACCGGGCAGTCGCTGGACCTGGCTCCCGCCGATGGAAAACTGTATGCCCTGCGCGATGTGACCGGGACGGTCCAGTCCATCCCGCTGATCGCTTCGTCCATCATGTGCAAGAAGCTGGCGGCAGGCGCGCAGGCAATCGTGCTGGACGTGAAGACCGGTCTTGGCGCGTTTATGGAGACTCTGGAAGAGGCACGTGAGCTTGCAAATCTGATGGTGGATATCGGGCAGTTGGCGGGACGCGAAGTGGTGGCGCTGCTCTCGGATATGAACCAGCCGCTTGGGAACGCCGTCGGTAACGCGCTGGAGGTTGTGGAAGCCATCGAGACATTACGCGATAACGGACCTGAAGACTTTCTCGAACATTGTCTGCACGTCAGTGCGCATATGCTGGTGCTGGGGAAACGCGCCAACAACTTGAGGGAAGCCCGGGCTATGGCAGAAAAATCCATTGTGGATGGTTCTGCCATAGCGAAATTTCGCCTGCTGGTCGAGGCGCAGGGCGGCGACGTTTCGTATGTGGACGACGTATCCAAATTCCCGCGCGCGGAACATGTTGAGGTGGTGAAATCGCCGCAAAGCGGTTACCTGGCGCAGATCCAGGCGCGGAACGTGGGGGAAGCGGCAGTGGTGCTCGGAGCCGGTCGCGCCCGCAAAGCGGACCCGATCGACCATGCCGTCGGTTTTGTTATTCATCACAACGTGGGAGATCAGGTGCAAAAAGGCGATCCGTTGTTCACCATCCACGCCAACGACCGGGAAAAACTGGCAGAAGTTCGCGAGGTGGTTCAGGCAGCACACGTTTTCAGCGAAGACCTGGTGGAGCACCTGCCTCTTTTTTACGAGTAATCCACCATTTAACGCCCGCAGGCTTGCATTAATTTTAAGAATGGGGCATACTTAATGCAGGAGCAAAGAACTTCATGGCGAAAGTATCCTTGCGGGCTTATAACCGCGAAATTGAAGCAATGATCGACCGCGGTCATCTCGATGAAGCAGTAGCTCATTGCCGGCATATCCTTAAATCATTCCCAAAATATCTTGAAACCTATCGCCTGCTGGGCAAGGCGTATCTCGAATATAAACGCTATCCTGATGCGGTGGATATTTTTTCGCGCGTACTTGTTGCGGTTCCTAACGATTTTGTCTCCCATGTGGGCATGAGCATTATCCGCGATGAAGAAAATAAGCTCGATGATGCCATCTGGCATATGGAACGTGCTTTTGAGACGCAGCCATCGAACGCCGCGATCCAGAGCGAACTGCAGCGCTTGTACGGACGCCGCGATGGCGTTCAGCTTCCTCGTATTCGGATGACGCGCGGCGCGCTCGCGCACATGTACGTGCAGGGTGAGTTGTATCCCCAGGCGATCTCTGAGATCAAGAGCGTTCTCAAGGAAGACCCGGGGCGCAATGATATGCAGGTGCTGCTGGCGCGGGCCTATTATCGCAGCGGCGCAAAGAACGATGCGGCAGAAGTTGCCTCGGCGCTGCTGCGCAGTGATCCCTACTGCCTCGATGCCAATCGAGTGCTGGTTGAAATTCTTGGTGCAGACCGTCCCGAAAGCGTACAGGCATATCGTCAGCGTGTGGTCGAACTCGATCCCTATGCTGCGCAGGTGGCGGGCTCGATCTTCCTGGCGGACGAAGTGCCGGATGTGGCAGTAGGCCTCGAACGCCTGGATTGGAATGGTCAGCCGGTGGGAATGCAGCCTGATTGGGAAAGCACCCAGGCAATCTCGCGCGAGAGTAGCACACGTTCAGATGAACAGCCGGACTGGTTGAAGGGTACGTTCAGTGCGACACCTCCCTTGGTCGGGGAGACTCCTGTTTCACCGTTTGACGCCGCGCCTTCCTCGGTCCAGCCCGCCGGACCAGCAGATGACATTCCAGACTTTTTGCGCGCGGCAGGCTGGGGTCAATCCACCGGAGCATTCGACGAGAGCAAGCCGGCATTCACCGAAAGTGAACCTGCCTCCGATGAGCAAGCTATCGCACCCGGAGACCTGCCGGATTGGGTGAAGGCGATGGCACCTGAGCAGTCTTCAGAGACACCAACGGAAGATGAGGAATTGCCAGATTGGATCAACAAGATCGGTACCAGCGCACTGCCGGTATCTTCTGAGCAGCAATCGGAACCACCCGCGGTGCAACCCGCCGCGCAGCCCGCAGAAGACCTGCCTGACTGGATGAAACAGTTGGAACAACCCTCGGCGCAGTCAGACGAAGAACAACCTGACTGGATGAAAGAGATTGATCGCCCTGAGCAAACTGCCGCAGCCTCCTCTGATGAGCAGCAACCTGATTGGCTCAAGGGATTTGAGAACGAATCTCCAACGTCCACCCCCTCGACCGGCGAACTAGACTGGCTCAGCCAGTTGGGTGAAGAAGCCAAGCCTACTGAGACGCCTTCGAGCGAATTCGATTTCCTCAATCAACCCGCGGCAGAGTCCGAGACTCCTGCCTCGACCGATGAACTGGACTGGCTCAAGCAGCTGGATGATGACTCGAAACCTGTTGAGACGCCTTCGACTGAAATCGACTTCCTCAACCAGCCTGAGACAACGTCTGAAATTCCCGCGCAGACTCTCTCACCAGATGAACTGGATTTTCTCAAAGAATTGGAGAGCCAGTCTGAAACGACGGCTGCCGCGGCATCCACCGATGACTTTGATTTCCTAAATGAATTAACAGGGGAAGCCGAACAACCAGCTTCCTCTTCAACTCCAGAGCCTTCTATGAAGGATAATCTTGGAATGAGCAGTGAGGAGCAGGACGATTCGTTTGCATGGCTGGAAAACCTGGCTGCCAAGCAGGGTGCCACCGAAGGTCTGCTGACCACGCCGGAGGAGCGCCTGGAAGAGGAACCGGAGTGGGTGCGGCAAGCCAAGGGCATGGACGCAAACGCGAGACAGCTGCCAGCAGAACAGGCCCCCGTCACCGAACCTGCCGGCGAGTTGGAAAATCTTGGCAAGAGTGAACAGGAGCAGGACGATTCGTTTGCATGGCTGGAAAACCTGGCTGCCAAGCAGGGTGCCACCGAAGGACTGTTGACCACGCCGGAGGAACGCTTGGAAGAAGAGCCGGAGTGGGTGCGGCAAGCCAAGAGCCTTGGCGATCTGCCTCAAGAGATGCCGTCTGCACAGGCTCCTCAGGAGGAAGCACAGGAAGTTCCAGCTGCCGAACCTGAGCCCTCTGCAAGCCTTGAGGAACTCGGCAAGAGTGAACAGGAACAGGATGATTCGTTTGCATGGCTGGAGGGGCTGGCTGCAAAACAGGGTGCCACCGAAGGTCTGCTGACCACGCCGGAGGAACGCCTGGAAGAGGAACCGGAGTGGGTGCGGCAAGCCAAAGACTTCAGCACTGAACAGCTTTCCGCGCCTGAAAGGACTCCTTCGATCGAAGATACCGCTGCCTGGCTGCGAACGTTGGATGAGGAGGAAGTCCTGCCTGAGCCTGAACCGACTTCCACAAAAGATCAGACGGCGGTCTGGCTCAAGAGCCTGGATGAAACACCCGAGGTAGCTCCTCCTCAGGCAGAGCAGGCTCAGGCTGAACAGACCGAAGATCTCCCCGCCTGGATGCAAAACCTCGAGGAAGAAAAAGCTCCTGAGGAAGAATCCATCCTTCCTGCGAGCGATGCCACTCCCACCACACCGGAAAGCGCACCGGCGGCGGGCACCGAGTGGATGAGCGCCATCGAGCAGGAATCTGCGCCGCAGTCCAGCGCCCCAACCGAACAGCCCGTTTCAGAGTCACCGGCAGAGGATATTCCAGCCTGGCTGAGTGAGCTCGATCAGGAACAGGAGCAAGTGGTCACGCCCACTGACACCGATTCCGATCTGCCCTCCTGGTTGCGCGATGACACCGGTGAACTCATGGTTGAGCCCACCCGGATCGAACCAACTCGTGCGACAGACTGGCAGCCCGTGGAATCCACAACGGCGGAGCCTGAACCGGTCATGGCGCAGCCAGAAGCACAGCTTTCTGAGGTTGAGCCTTCTGCGCCAGAACCCGAACCGGTTCCTCCACAAGCGGAGGTCCAGCCTCCCCAGCCGGAACCTGCCAGTGTCGTGGAAATTATCGAAGAAAAGATTGCAGCCGCGCAGGAAGCACCTGTGGCTCCTCCGCCTCCCAAGCCGCCGAAGGTTAAGGGAACCGGACGGTTGACAATGCCATTTGACCCGATCCTGGGACAGGCGCGCAACGAACTCTCGGGCAGCAATATTTCGGGCGCGCTGGAAAGCTATACCCGGTTGATCAAGAAGGGTCGCTTCCTGGATGAGGTTATCTTCGACTTGCGCGATGCGCTGTATCGCTTCCCGGTGGATGTGGATATCTGGCAATCCCTCGGCGACGCCTATATGCGTGCCAACCGCTTGCAGGACGCGCTGGACGCGTATACAAAAGCAGAAGAATTGCTTCGCTAAAAAGACCTGACAGGTTTCCAAACAAGTTTCATCTTGTTGTATTCAAATGAAACATTCTTTTACTGGAGCGTTTGAATAAAACCTGTCAGGTCTCATACTTAATTTGGAGGAAATCTGTGGAAAGATC
>JAICQC010000167.1 GCA_025938055.1 Anaerolineales bacterium
GACCGGTCTCTAGGAAGGACGATTTCATGGCAACTGCTTACGCATCTACAGCTTCCCCTTCACGCCAGACGCAAAAAATCGTTACGAGAATCATTCAGTATCTCATTCTCTCCATCATCGTCGTGATCATGTTCGTGCCAATCGTAATCCTGATCTTCGGCAGCCTCAAGACGACCGGCGAGATGTATTCCCAGCCGTATACGATCCCCAATCCGCCACACTGGGAGAACCTGTGGGGAGTTCTATCCACTCCCATATTCTGGACGATGTTAAAAAACAGCGTCATTGTGATGCTCGGGACGACCGCCGGCGTGGTGTTTGTCTGCGGGCTGGCGGCATTTGTATTTTCCCGGCTGGAGTTTCGCGGCAAAAGCTGGCTCTTCAACCTCTTCACAATGGGATTGATGTTCCCCATTAACGTGGCGATCCTGCCTGTTTATTTTGTTCTGCGGCAGTTGAACGAGAATAACATCCCCCTGATCGATTCGCTATGGGGAGTCATCCTGGTACAGCTTGCCTTCCAGATCTCCGGCAATATCCTGATCCTGCGCGGGTTCTTTACTGCCATCCCCTCCGAATTGCAGGATGCCGCGTACATCGATGGCTGCAATAATTTTGACTTCTTCTGGCGCATCCTGCTTCCTTTGGCGAAACCCGCCCTGGCGGCGGTTGCAGCGCTGACGATGATCGTCAGTTGGAACGATCTGCTGGTGCCTCTCATAGTCTTAAACAGTGATGAACTATGGACCTTACCTTTAGGTACCATGCAATTCCAGGGTCAATATGCCACAGATTTAGCCCTGGTATCTGCATTTGTGGCATTGTCTGCCATACCCACCGTGATCTTTTATATCTTTGCGGAGCGCCAGATTGTATCCGGGCTTACGGCAGGCGCCGTCAAAGGTTAATGATGTCATTCTTTGAGGATGATCTTAAGCTACCATGCGCTGCATTGTCTTTGTGACCCTCATCCTTGCTTTTGTCTCCGGTCTTGTGGGCTGTTCCCCTGCCTCGACATCCGCGCCTCCTTCCATGACTGCTCCGCCAGCCCCCGCGGAACAGTCCTCCGGCGGCGCGTTCAACAGCGGCGTGTATCGCAATCTATTCAAGGAATATCTTGGCAAATCGGATGAGGAGATCCAAGCCAGGATCGACGCCGCCTGGGAGCAGCTCTTCTATGGAAGCGATGCTTCTGAGCGCGTATATTTTCCCGTCGGGGAAGACATGGCATATATTGCGGATATCGGCAACGGCGACGTGCGGTCCGAGGGGATGTCCTACGGCATGATGATCGCGGTCCAACTCGATAAAAAGCAGGAGTTCGACCGCTTGTGGAAGTGGGCAAAAACGTACATGTACCAGGCGGATGGACCGTTCCAGGGCTATTTTGCCTGGCACTGCACCACCGATGGCGAGCAGTTGGATGCCAACCCCGCCTCGGACGGCGAGGAGTGGTTTGCGACTGCCCTGCTGTTCGCCTCGAGTCGCTGGGGCGATGGGGAAGGGATCTTCGATTACCGGTCGCAGGCGCAGGAGATCCTGGATGTCATGCTTCACAAAGAGGCGAACGGCGTGGCGACCAATATGTTCGACCTCGAACACAAACAGATTGTCTTCGTACCAATGGTTGGACGCGTCTCGAGCTTCACCGACCCGTCGTATCATTTGCCTGCTTATTACGAATTATGGGCGCGCTGGGCAGAACGCGATAATGACTTCTGGAGCGCGGCGGCACAGGTCAGTCGCGAGTATTTCAAGAAGGCTGCCCATTCAGAAACCGGACTGATGCCCGATTACGCCAACTTCGACGGGACGCCGTACGAAATGGACGGACATGAGGACTTCCGTTTCGATGCCTGGCGCACGCTTTCCAACGTGGCGGTGGATTATGCCTGGTTCGAGGCTGACCCTTCGACGGGTTCAGGGCAAGTCCCTTGGCAGGTGGAACAGTCGAATCGTGTCCTGGATTTTCTGGCATCCCAGGGCATCGATTCCTATGCAAATCAATTTGCGCTGGACGGCACGCCGCTTTCCGGCGACCATTCCACGGGGCTCGTTTCGATGGCAGCTGTCGCGGCGCTCGCGGCAGACTCTGAAAAAGGTGAGCCGTTCGTACAGGAGCTGTGGGAGGCGCAGATTCCATCCGACAAATGGCGATATTATGATGGAATGTTATACATGCTGGGCATGTTGCATGTGAGCGGAAACTTCAAGATCTATGCGCCTCAAAAAAGCTGACGCAGATAGTGATATAAACCAAATGTCAGACTTACTTCAAAGGAGTCCTTCATGGGTGTGACGAGCACATCGGAAAATCTTTCATATCTGGATACATCTTTGTCGTTTGCCGAACGGGCAAAGGATCTGGTGGGGCGTCTAACCCTCGAAGAAAAAGTAAGCCTGATGAATCACCCCGCGCACGGTGTGCCGCGCCTGAACATCCCTGCCTATAATTATTGGAGTGAGGCGCTCCATGGTGTTGGCCGCAATGGACGCGCAACTGTCTTCCCACAGGCGATTGGCATGGCAGCGACATGGGACAAAGAATTGATCCACCGCGTTGCGTCAGCCATTGGGGATGAAGGGCGCGCGAAATATCATGCAGCGCTGCGTCAAAATGGCTACACCGATCAATATCAGGGACTTAACTTCTGGTCGCCAAATGTGAATATTTTTCGCGATCCGCGCTGGGGGCGTGGGCAGGAGACATGGGGGGAGGATCCCTTCCTGACCGGGGAGATGGCGTCTGCTTTCGTGAAGGGGTTGCAGGGTGATCACCCCAAATATCTCAAAGCCGCGGCGTGTGTCAAGCATTATGCTGTCCACTCGGGTCCGGAAAAGGATCGCCACGTCTTCAATGCGATTGTGACAAGGCGTGAGTTGTACGATACGTACCTGCCTGCGTTCAAAAAACTTGTCACGGAGGCAAGAGTCGAATCCGTTATGGGCGCCTACAACCGCACACTCGACGAAGTCTGTTGCGCCAGCAAACTGTTGATCGAGGAGATCTTAAGGGGAGAATGGAATTTCCAGGGTCACTTCGTCTCAGACTGCGGCGCGCTGTCCGATTTCCATCTCAACCACAAGGTCACGAAGGATGCAGTGGAATCCGCTGCCCTGGCTTTGAAAGGCGGATGCGACCTGGGATGCGATCATGTGTTCAATGAAATTCCCGAAGCAATTCGGCGCGGTCTCATCACAGAAGCCGATGTAGACCGCGCCCTCGAGCGTACCCTCGGCACGCGCTTCAAGCTGGGCATGTTCGACCCACCGGAAGAGGCGCCGTTCGCATCCATCTCCCCGGATGTGGTTGCCTGCGAGGAACACCGTCAATTGGCGTATCGCACTGCAACGGAGACAGTGGTTCTGTTGAAGAACAAGGATAACATCCTGCCGATCAAACCATCTACGAAAAAGATTTTTGTCACTGGTCCCACGGCGACCAGCGTGGAAGTCTTGCTCGGTAACTATTATGGCTTCAATGATCAAATGATCACCCTGTTGGAAGGTATCACGGGGCGCATCCCGGAGGGCATGGGGATGGAATATACGTCCGGGGCTTTGTTGAAGCATCCGCGTGAGATCAAAAACACCTGGGCGCCCGGGATGGCACAGTCCGCAGATGTTGCCATTGTGTGCGCGGGCTTCTCCTCATTTCTCGAAGGGGAAGAGGGCGAATCGCTTCTCTCTGCCATGAATGGCGACCGTGACAGTATCTCTTTACCGGAGAGCCAGGCGAATTACATCAAGGAGCTTGCCATCCATGGGGTCAAGATCGTGCTGGTGCTCACGGGCGGTAGCCCCATTGCGCTGGGGGAAGTCGAGGAGATGGTGGATGCGGTTCTCTTTGTCTGGTATCCCGGCATGGAGGGCGGCAGGGCGGTAGCGGACGTGCTCTTCGGCGATGTTTCGCCTGCGGGCAAACTCCCAGTTACATTTCCCCGGTCGCTCGACCAGCTTCCCGCCTTCGACGACTACAGCATGAACGGACGCACCTATCGCTATATGACTGAGGAAGCGCTTTATCCATTCGGCTATGGCTTGAGCTATAGCTGCTTTGAGTATTCAGATTTGCAGCTAGATAAAACAGACCTGGCTCCTGGGGATTCCCTTAACGTGAGCGTAACTCTGCATAACAGAGGAGGGAGGGACGCTGCTGAGGTTGTCCAGTTTTATCTAAGCGATCTTCATGCCTCGACCCTTGTCCCGATCCATCATCTGGTTGGCTTCGAAAGGGTCGTTCTCAAAGCGGGTGAGAGCCACTCTATAAAATTTACATTGACACCTGAGTTAATGTCGTTTTATAACGATGATGGTAAGCTGACACTTGAACCTGGTGAGTTCCGCCTGGAGGTAGGTGGATGTTCGCCGGGCAAACGAGGCCAGGATCTGGGTGCACCTAATCCCGTCACTGCGGTGTTTGAAGTGAAGTAAATTACATGTCATTGCGAGGAGAGGTTGAGATGCGCCAGCATCTAAATCCCGACGAAGCAATCCCCACTCCGCAGGAGATTACTTCGCTCCCCGCAAAACGGGTCGCTCGCAATGACAGAACATACAAGGAGCATTCCATGACTGATTACACCCCCAAACCGGAACACAAATTCACGTTTGGCTTATGGACGGTTGGCAACATTGGCGCTGACCCGTTCGGTGGACCCGTACGAGAACCGAAATCGCCGGCAGATCTGGTGCGCCTGCTTGGTGAAGTGGGCGCCCATGGAGTCAACTTTCACGACACCGATCTGATCCCGATTGACGCTACACCGTCCGAAGCGGAAGCTATCAAAAAGGAATTCCGTAAGGCACTGGAGGAAGCAGGCGTGGTCGTCCCGATGGCAACAACCGACCTGTTTCGAAATCCGGTTTTCAAGGATGGTGCTTTCACTTCCAATGATCCCAAAGTTCGCGCCTATGCTCTGCAGAAAACCATGAATGCCATCGATCTGGGCGTCGAGTTCGGTGCGAAAACCTACGTCTTCTGGGGCGGGCGCGAGGGGACTGAAACGGACGCCGCGAAAGACCCGATCGCTGCCATCAAGCGTTCGCGCGGGGCGATGAATTTTCTGTGCGAATATGTGCTCGACAAAAAATATGACCTGAAGTTTGCCCTGGAAGCCAAACCCAACGAGCCGCGCGGTGACATTTATAATTCCACCACCGGTCACATGCTGGCATTCATCCAAACGCTCGATCACCCGGAAATGGTCGGGGTCAACCCTGAGGTAGCCCACGAACACATGGCAGGACTCAACTTCGTCCATGGCGTCGCCCAGGCAATAGAAACAGGCAAGCTGTTCCACATTGACCTGAACGATCAGGCATTTGGGCGCTATGACCAGGACTTCCGTTTTGGCGCAGTGAACTTGAAGAGCGCTTTCTTCCTGGTCAAGCTGCTGGAAGATAATGGTTATGACGGCAGCCGCCACTTCGACGCGCACGCCTACCGCACTGAAGATTATGAAGGCGTAAAAGACTTCGCCCGCGGCTGTATGCGTACGTATTTGATTCTCAAGGAAAAAGCTGCCCGCTGGAACGCCGATAAAGAGATTCAGGAGATCGTCGCTGAGATCAATGCAGATGATGGCTCGATGAATCAGTATTTTGGAACGTATAGCTCTGACAAGGCGGAAGCCTTGAAAGCACAAAGCTTTGACCGTTCCATGATTGCTGGTCGTGGTTTGAAGTATGAACGGCTCGATCAATTAACTGTGGAAATATTACTGGGTGTTCGCTGAAAATCCGTATAATAAGGTAGATGGGTAAACAGGCATACCTGTCTACCCATCTACTTCTGCACCTATCTCACGGAGAATCCATGTATTTCCTCGGCATTGATACATCAACAACAGGCAGCAAGGCGCTGCTGATCGACGAGCGCGGCGAGGTAATCGGCACAGCTTCCTCACCGCACACCTTGCAGTCGCCCAAGCCGCTCTGGTCTGAGCAGGACCCGCGCGAGTGGTGGGGAGCGGTTATCGCGGGTATCCGCTTGGTGCTGGAGCAGACCGGCATCACTGGCGAACAGGTCGCCGCGGTCGGTCTGACGGGGCAGATGCATGGGCTGGTCCTGCTCGACGAAGCGGGCGAAGTTCTGCGCCCAGCCATTCTGTGGAATGACCAGCGCACCCAGAGTCAATGTGATCAGATCCATCGTCGCATCGGCAAAGAGAAATTTATCCAGATCACTGGCAACGTCGCGCTCACGGGATTTACCGCGCCGAAAATCCTGTGGGTGAAGGAGAACGAGCCAGAGGTCTATGCAAAGGCACGGCATGTGCTTCTGCCCAAGGATTACATCCGCTACCGCCTGACCGGCGAATACGCCATGGATAAAGCGGATGGCGCGGGCACGGTGCTGTTTGACCTGAAGCAGCGCGACTGGTCGCGTGAAGTACTCGAGTCGCTGGAAATTGAATCTGCCTGGATGCCGCCTACCTACGAGGGACCTGAATGTACCGGTCGGGTAACCGAGGAAGCCGCCTCGCTCACAGGCTTGAAAGCGGGCACCCCGGTGGTGGCAGGCGGCGGCGACCAGGCGGCGCAAGCCGTGGGCGTGGGCGCGGTGCAGCCTGGGATTGTCGGTCTGACCGTGGGCACCAGCGGCGTTGTCTTCGCCACCACGCCCTCCGCTTTGATTGAACTCGAAGGTCGCTTACATGCGTTTTGCCATGCTGTGCCGGGCTTGTGGCATTTTATGGGTGTTATGCTTTCGGCAGCGGGAAGCCTGCAGTGGTATCGGGATATGCTCGCGCCAACGATGAGTTTTGACGAACTGGTGAAGGAAGCGGAACTGGTTCCCGCGGGAAGCGAAGGGTTGCAGTTCCTCCCGTACCTGAGCGGGGAGCGCACGCCTCACCCGGACCCGCTGGCGCGCGGCGCGTTCATCGGGTTGACCCTCCGTCACAGCCGCGCCCATATGACGCGTGCCGTGCTCGAAGGCGTAGCCTTTGGGTTAAAGGACAGCTTCACGCTCATTCAGAATGCTGGACTGGGCGCGATCACACAAGTGCGCGCTTCGGGTGGCGGGACGAAAGGCGCCCTCTGGCGGCAGATCCTTGCCACAGTGTTGGAAGCGGAATTGGTCACGGTCAATACTGCCGAAGGCG
This sequence comes from Anaerolineales bacterium, assembly GCA_025938055.1. The sequence goes on from JAICQC010000167.1 coordinate 7,110, forward strand.
CCGCCTATGGCGCAGCATTGCTGGCAGGCGTTGGCGCGGCGGCGTGGTCCGATGTACAATCGGCATGCAAAGAGGCTGTTAAGATCACAGGAAGCACGCAACCCGAGACGTCACAGATTGACGCGTATCGCAAGGCCTACGCGGTGTATCAGGAACTGTATCCGGCTTTGAAACAAAGTTTTGAAAAGATGTAAACATGCCAGATTTTCACGGCGAGCCAACGCGTATCCTCGAGAACCAGTTCCTGCAACTGGAATATCTTGCCGGGTCTGCGCGCATCGTCCGGTTTTCCATGCAGGGCAAACCCAACCTGTTCGCAGATCTGGGATTGTCGCCCATTGAATCAACCTATGGCAAGTTCTATTTTCGCGGGGGACATCGCCTCTGGCATTCGCCTGAAGCCATGCCGCGTACGTACATCCCGGACAATGAGAGCGGGACGGTCAGTGAAATCGCAAATGGCGTGCGTATCGAAATGCCTGCTGAAGCCTGGACCCATATTGCCAAAGCCATTGAGATCGAGCTGAATCCCGAAACTCCGCAGGTCATCCTTCGTCATGAGCTCCGCAATGACGGCGCGTGGACAGTCGAGTTTGCTCCCTGGGCACTGACCATGCTGCGTCTGGGCGGTGTCGCTATTCTGCCTCAACCGCACGAGCCCGTGGACGAGGCAGGCCTGCTTTCAAATCGACGGCTTATGCTTTGGTCCTACACAAAGATCGATGACCCGCGCCTGATCCTGCGCGATGACTTCATCGTCATTTACGCGACCCCCAGCCTGCCGCCGCTAAAACTGGGTTACTTCAATCCGCATGGCTGGATGGCATACTGGCTCGACGGGAGTCTCTTTGTCAAGCGCCACGATCCACAGACAGACGTGCGCTACCCGGATGATGGCTGCAATGCTGAAAGTTACTGCAACGACAAGTTCATCGAACTTGAAACGCTGGGTCCGCTGGAAAGCACCGCGCCCGGGCAAACGGTCGTTCATACCGAGTTGTGGGAGATGTATGAAACCCTGGACGTGTCTTTTCTCCCTGATGAGATCAAGGAACTCGTCATAAGATTTTCATCGTAGCTCAGGCATGTAGCCCTGGCTGCCTTCTTTGATCTGTCATAAAAAATCCTCGTCTGTTCAATTGACAGACGAGGATTTTTTGTTGTGAAGATCAGATTCCTACAGGTCCATGGCGGCTGTTACCAATTTATCGTTCCCAGCGGATTCAAGGTGGAAGCCAAGCTTTTCAAAAATGTGCCGCATCACCTGATTATCCGCGGTCAGGATGGCGCTCAGACGGTCCAGGCGTTCGCGACGAGCGACGTCTACAGCCCGGCGGACCAGCTCGCCGCCCACTCCCAGTCCCTGATAAGGGTCACCCACGAGGATGCTCAGGCGGGCTTCATTCGCTCCATGTAGTTTGCTCAAGCGAACAACGCCCATAATATCCTGTTCACCGTTGGCGTCTGTCGTTTCAGCGACCAAAGGAATTTCACGATCATAGTCCGCGTGACAAATACGGGCAAGGCGTTCGTGCATCACTCGCTCCTGGAGCATCATTGGCTGCAGATAGCGCATGAATACCGTCCTGTCGGAAAGCAGCTGATGAAACTTGATGAGCAGGGATTCATCCTCCGGCAGAATCGGGCGGATGGTCACCTTGGTCCGGTCTTTCGCTGTCCAGGTGCCCACATACTGGATGGGATACGGGCGGATGGCAAGCTTAGGTAACTGTTCCTCTTTCGTGTTCTTGTCGTAGAGAACCACGCGCGCATCGAGAGCAATTAATTTCTCAGGCGAAGCCACGAGCGGATTAATATCCAGCTCCTTGATCCAGCGCTGTTCTGTGATCAGTTGCGCGAAGCGGACCAGCAGACGTTCGAGAGCGGCGAGATCCACAGGGTCGCGTCCGCGCACACCTTTCAGCGCAGTGTAGATCTTCGTTCGTTCCATCATGCGCCGGGCGCGAGTAGTCGTCAGAGGCGGCAAGCCAAGCGCACGATCCTTGAATACTTCCACCAATTGGCCCCCAAGGCCGAACAAAAGCACAGGACCAAATTGCGGGTCAATGCTGCTGCCCAGGATCAATTCGTAGCCCTCGATCTTTGCCATCGGCTGGACCGTCACACCGAGGAAATGTTCAGCCCCGGCTTTTTCCGCGACGGATTTCTGGATGTCTGTATACGCCTGCTGGACAACCTGGGCATCTGCCAGGTTCAACTTCACCCCGCCGACGTCGGTCTTGTGCGTGATCGTTTCAGAGTGGAGCTTCAAGACGACGGGATAGCCAATTGCCTCCGCTGCCTTGACCGCCTCCTTCTGGCTTTTCGCGATGTGTGTCTCCACGGTTGGGATTCCGTAGCAGGACAGGAGCTGTTTGGA
>JAICQC010000153.1 GCA_025938055.1 Anaerolineales bacterium
ATCAAACGGTTGAGGTTCGGAGGTCCCGCCCAGGTTGTCCAACCAGCTCAACTCATCCTTTGAGGCGGCTGGCTGTGATGGCTGGCCTGGCTCTGAGCTTCCACCGAACTGATTGAGCCAGCCCAGATCATCTCTCGAAGAGGCGGGTTGTTCGGGCTGCTGCTCTGGCTGAGCAGTTTCCTCGATGCCTCCCAGACGGTCCAGCCAGCTAAGATCATCTTGAGAAGCTGAACCTTGTGACGGCGTGGAAGGCGTTTCAAAATCTGCCGTCCAATCCATTTTCTTTTTCGGGCTCTGCAGATCGCCCGTTTGTTTCGCGGCAGCTTCAAGGTTATGAAGCCAGCTCAGGTCTTCTTCCTCTTTGGGAGCCGATTCTTGCGCAGATGCGGGAGCTGAATCAAAATTAGTAGACCAATCGCTATCGCCTGGTGCCCGGTCAGGGTCCAGCCCCGCAACTTCTTCGGGCTGATCTGCTGCCTGTGAAAACCATGCGGAAAGCTCATCCTTCTCTTCATGAGCAGGCGATTGATCGCGCATACTCTCGAACGAGAAAGGAGCATTCTCCTGCGGAGATTCATCTGCCGCCTGAGGCTTGGATTCACTTTGATTAAACTGGGCAAAAAAATCCGTGCCCGACTCGGGTGTAGAAGTTGGGGAAGGCCTTGGCTTGTCAGCCGCAGTGAGACTTGCCAGCCAGTCAGGGACATCTTCGTCGCCGGCGCTGCCCGACTGAGAGGCGAGTCCAGCCAGTAGATCGGGCGGTTCATCCTTCGCGGCGCCAGGCTGGGCAGCTGCTTGTGCGGCATCTTCCTCGGCTGAATCTCTCGCCTGCTGGCGCATGTCCTTAAGCCAGTCCGGGAGTTTAGGTTCCAGCTCACCTGTGTTTTTCTTTGTGGGGGTTTGCCCGCTTCGCAGCGCGGAGTCGGGTTTGAGAGGCGTCTGGCAAAACTGACAGACATCCAGAAGGTCGGGGTTGTCCTTTCCACAATTTGGGCAGCGGATACTTGCCATGACTAGTTCCCCCCGTATGGACGATCCACACCGAATAAAACGCGCAAGCCCGTCAGCAAGGTTCCCAGCGCGATCCCGATCAGAAGGCCGCGCGCGCCGCCTCTGGAGAACATACCGAGGAAGTCGAGCATCGCCTGATCACTGGGGATAGCACCCAGAGGCGTCGGCATCATTAGGATCAGGAAGAGAACGGCAACAACCAGGAACACAATACTCATCACATCCACACGCCGGCGCAGAAGGCGAATGCTGGCGTAGATCAACGTGACCGCCAGGATCGCCATCAGGGAGGCTTCCACGGGCACAATAATTGCGTTCATAGCAAACTGCATGCTCGGCGCATTCGGGCCCACCCACACACCAAGACCAAAAAATGTAACCAGCAGGGAAACAACCAGCAGAAGACCATACGCGCCGCCTTTTTGGCGCGAACGGAATTTATCCATTTGCACGGCAACGAGATTGAAAATGCCCACCAGCACAGCCATCCCCGCAATGACGACTGCCCAATCGAGGAGGAGAAGTCGCAGCGGCTCCAGTTGAGCCGGGAAGAAGTACCCCAGTAAAACAATTAAACCGGCAGCGATGGCGAAAGCTGCAGTGAAGATGCGCATTAGAAGGGCGCTCCTACAAACTCCAGCAGGGAACCAACGACAATGGCAAGGATGATCAACCAGCGTAGAATATCCTGCACATTCAGGCTGGCTTCATGAGAAGCCCCGGCGCCCACATAGGCGCCTGCCGCATATAACTCCTCGCCGATCAACGGATCTTGCGATGAAACAAAAAATATCGACTGCGCGGAGAGGTTATCACTGGCAGCGATCAAATTTGTGTCTTCACGATCGGAGGCTTCGGCGATCAAGCCGGCTTCTGTGCCCAGATCTCCCATCACAATATTTGCGGAGACGTTTTCATCGTGGATGATAGGAAGCGTTCCGGCTGCATAGGAGAAAGGGGTGAGCCCAGTCAGGCGCCCGGTGGTGAAGCGATACTGCTCCTCGGCGCCCGCGGCGCGATAACCAGACTGTAACGTATCCTGTGACAGAACAGCCAGTGAAGCATCACCGGAGGTCACGATCGGCGGGCGATCACTCACGGACGTGCGCTCGGCGAGACGCCTTAACATTGCCAGCCCAGCCAGAGCAGAACCGCCGCGTGCGGTGAAAAAGTTTCCGCGCCCGAGCGAGATGTGCAGCCGCGTGCCGTTCTCCACTGCCAGCCCCACAGAACGATTCAGCCGTTCGTAGGCGTCGATCAAACGCAAAGACCCGGGCGATCTTCGTCTCCAAAGAGTGAGTCCCAGGAAGAGGATCGCAGTGAGCAGCAGCAAACCCAGAGCCAACATTATGAGCCCTCCCCACGCAGGTAGCGTGCAAAGGCTTGCACTTCGTCATCTTCTTCGAGCATGTGAGCAAATGAGTTCCATTGTTTTCCACCCAGGAACGGTTGACTGATATAAAGTGCCTGCGCGCTCAGCAGGGTCAGGGGTGCCCCGGCTTCGAGGAGACACGAAGCAAGTCCATCCAGTTTGAAGCGGCGTAATGATTCAGCCCAATGCGACCAGTCTGCACGCGATTGCATGAACAAAGTATAGCATATTTTAAGACTCGCCTGACTCGCCACGCGCGGGTATAAGTTTCAGCCTCATTGCGAAATAAGGGTAATTTTGTCATTTCGTCCTCATAGTATAATGATATGAGAATTTTTTCACGGAGGAACTATGACGGATAAGAAGATCCGTGTGCTGGTTGCAAAACCCGGGCTCGATGGGCATGACCGCGGTGCGAAAGTCGTCGCGCGCGCCCTGCGCGATGCCGGTATGGAAGTCATCTACACGGGCTTGCGCCAGACCCCTGAAATGATCGCGGAAGCCGCGCTGCAGGAGGATGTGGATGTAGTTGGCTTGTCCATCCTCTCCGGAGCGCATATGGCGCTTGCGCCTCGCATCCTGGAGCTTCTTAAGAAGAATGGACAGGATCAGGTGAAGGTCTTCATCGGAGGCATCATCCCGGATGAAGACATGCCACGCTTGCAAGAGATGGGCATCACGGGTATTTTTGGACCCGGTGCATCCACGGATGACATTATTAAAAATGTCCGTGAGGCAGTGAAATTACGCAATACGTAACAGGTATTGCGTAATTTCATATTAGTAGAGAGATGTTGTTGACAACCCCCATATTGGAAGGAAACCGGCTCGCACTGGCACGTCTGTTGACGCAGGTGGAAAACGATTCGCCCGAGAGCCGCGCAGCACTGGCGGAACTCTTTCAACACACCGGCAGGGCACATCTTATTGGTGTTACCGGCGCACCGGGCACGGGCAAATCTTCGCTTGTCAATCAGCTTGCGTTGTACTACCGAAAGAACACGAACCCGCAGAATAAAGTTGCCATTGTAGCGGTCGACCCGTCGAGCCCGTTCACAGGCGGCGCTGTGCTCGGTGACCGCGTTCGCATGCGTGATCTTTCGGGCGATGAGGGTGTCTTCATCCGTTCGATGGCAACGCGTGGATCGCTGGGTGGGATCGCGCGAAAAACTGCATCGGTAGTGCAAGTCTTCGACGCTGCGGGATATGAGATCATTATCATCGAAACGGTCGGCGCCGGGCAGAGCGAAGTGGACGTGGCGCGGCTCGCACACACCACGGTTGTGGTGGAGGCACCCGGGCTCGGTGACGATATCCAGGCGATCAAGGCTGGCATTCTGGAGATCGCCGATGTGCTGGTAATCAACAAGGCAGACCGCCCGGGCGTGGAAAACACGGAACGCGCACTGCGCTCCATGCTCGCGCTGGCTCACCCGACAAAGCGGGTGTATCGTCATCATGGAAGGGCGATGTCCATTTCGGAGCCGGAAATCGATCCAAAGATGTGGATTCCGCCCGTGATCAAAACAGTTGCCACGGAAGGCAAAGGCATGGAGGAGCTGGCCGCCTCCATTGCAAAACACGCTGAGCACTTGCGCCAGAGCGGAGACTGGACCGCTCGCGACCGCGCCCGCCTCGGTTCCGAGATGGAGGCGCTCCTGCGAGAGGCATTGATGGACCGCTTTATGGAGGGCGTCGAGCAGCAAACGTATGACAAGTTGGTGGAGGAGGTCGTGGACAGGAACATCTCCCCGTACGAAGCCGTTAAATCCCTGTTGAATGAAAAGCGCACATCGATATGACATATGGAAAAGGTTCTTACCGGTAAGGAGCGAGGATGTCGCAGCACACACACGGAATGAAAATGTATGGGGATATCAAATTATATGCAGGCTCAGGCTCGCCCGACCTGGCGCAGAAGATCGCAGATTACCTCGAACAACGGTTAAGCCCTCGTGAAATTATCCAGTTCCCTAATGAGAATATTTTTGTAAAATTAAATAACAGCGCTCGCGGGCAGGATGTCTACGTCATCCAGACGACCTCTTCGCCTGTCCATTACAACCTGATGGAATTGCTGATCATGATCCAGACCGTACGCCTGGATTCGGCCGCGCGCATTACTGCGGTCGTTCCTTACCTTTGTTATGGACGCTCGGACAAAAAGGACCAGCCGCGGGTCCCGATCACTGCGCGTCTTGTGGCAGATATGATCGAGAGCGCGGGCGCAGACCGCTATATGACCCTCGATCCGCATGCCGGGCAGATCCAGGGTTTCTTCTCCATCCCCGGCGATGTATTGACTGCCTCGCATATGGTCAGTGGTTACATTAAGGAGAACCTGCGGGCTGGGATGAAGGACCCGGTGGTGGTCGCCACCGACCTGGGCTTCGCCAAGAAGGGACGCAACTATGCCCTCGACCTGGATGTGCCCATCGCCTTTATCGAAAAGCGCCGTACAGATAATAGCGCCAAAGCCGAAGCCCTCACGCTCATCGGTGATGTGAGAGGGCACGATGTTATCATTGTGGATGATGAAGTGGACACTGGCGGTTCCATCGCGCAGGCAGTGGAGGTGGTGACAAACCATGGTGCACGTGATATCTACCTGGCTTTTATCCATCCCATTTTCTCGAAGAACGCCGCCCACAGGCTGGCAGCCCTGCCCATCAAACGGATCATAACCACCGATACGGTGAGCATCCCAGCCGAAAAAATGGAGCCCCTGCGAGACCGTCTTACGATCATATCCATTGCGCCGTTATTGGGTGAAGTCATCCGACGCGCCCATGAGGGACGCAGTGTTGGAGAAATGTTCAACGAATAGCGATTAGCAGTCAGCCATGAGCCTTTCGCTGGCAGAATACAGGCTGACCGCCACTCGCTAAAAGCTAATCGCTACCTATGCCTGAACTACCCGAAGTTGAAACGATTGCGCGCAAACTACGACCGCACCTGCTCGGAAAGACCATCGAAGATGCGCAGGTACTCTGGGCGCGCACGCTCGCGTTCCCCTCACCGAGGAAATTCAGAGAACTTGTCAGAGGCCAGGAGATCAAGGAAGTCACGCGCCGCGCCAAATACTTCATCATGCGCCTGTCTGATTTCAGCCTGCTGATCCACCTGCGCATGAGCGGTGACCTTGTGATCAAAGAAGGTAAAATTAAACCCGAAAAACATGACCGGTTGATATTAACGCTGCGACAGGCAGAGTCCCTCGAGGGCGACTTAAGCAACCTGGTCTTCAATGACACACGGAAGTTCGGGCGCGTGTGGCTGACGAACAGCCCCGATGAGGTGCTTGGCAACCTCGGACCCGAGCCGTTGAGCAGAAGATTCACACCGGAATGGCTCCATATGGCACTGCATGGAAAACACCGCCAGCTCAAACCCTTATTGCTCGATCAGACGTTCATCGCTGGTCTCGGTAACATTTATGCCGATGAATCTCTGCACCTGGCAAAGCTGCATCCGCTGGCTGTATCTGATTCGGTCACGGCAAACGAAGCGGAAGCGCTGCATGAAGCGGTCCGCAAAGTTTTAAAAGAAGGTATTCGCCGGAATGGCGCCTCCTTTGATTGGGTTTATCGCGGCGGCGAATATCATTTCCGAGTCTATGATCGGGCAGGCAAACCCTGCGCCGTCTGTGGAACGAATATCGAACGAATTATCGTTGGTCAACGAAGCACTCATTTTTGCCCGACATGTCAAACAGTAAGGTGAATTATGAACTTTGATTGGTCTATTGTTGGCTGGATCGCCGGACTGGTGTTTGTGTATCTATTCGGTCTATTCGAGGGTCGCGGTCAGGGGTACAAGAAGCGAAAAGCCGAAGAAGGACTGGAACAGAAAGAAGCGCCTCCTCCCACGGCTGTCAAGACGGAAACCATCACAGTGGATGACCCGGGTCTGCTGCGCCTCAAGAACGAAAACGGATCGTTTGTGCTCGACCTGGACGGCACCCGGCTGAATCCGATATCGTTATCTTCCGAACAGCGCAGACGCCTGATCGAAATGTTGAGTATCGTCCGACCCTGGCTGGAGGGCAAACCCGCGCCTGCGCCAGCCGCCAAGACTTCTGCACCGCCTGCTCCTCAGCCTGCAGCGCCAACAATCGATGACCGCCTGAATACCTTTGGTGGCGACTCGCCTCCGAGCAAGCCTGCTTCGCCCCCACCTGTAGCACCTCCTGCCCAACGGCCTGCACAACCTCCCGCCTCGCGTTCTTCGACCATCGCGAAAGAGGACCGTCCCGCCGCGCCTGCCAGCAGTATCGTGGGACAGATCGACAACATCCTGCAGAGCCGCCTGGCAGGGACGCACCTTGAGGACCGCGGCATCTTCCTTGCGCAATCACCGGAGGGCGGCGTGATCGTATATGTCGGTCTGACGCGCTACAATGGGATCGACGATGTGCCGGACGCCGAGATTAAATCTGCGATCCGCTCGGCGATTTCAGAATGGGAAAACAAATATACGCCGGGCTTGTAGGTTTTTTTATTCGTGCCTGTGCCGCACGGTCAACACGGGGCAATTTGCGGCTTCTGCCACTTCGGCAGTGACGTTCGGCGTGTAGAGCTGTCTCAGGGTATGCCCGCTATAGCGTGAGCCCATGCAGACCATATCGTAATTTCCCTGCCTGATCTCACGCAGGATCTCCTCCACCACGTGGCCCTGACGGGTGATCAAATTTGCCTTCAACCCTGCCGCGCTGGCGATCTCGAGCCCTTTGCGCAGACTGCGTCCCAGCACCGTATCTGTATCCTGCAAATCTTTCACATGCTCACGCACATCGCGCGTCGTGGGATAGTCCAGGTCGGTCGGCGGGATGACGTGCAGGATGGTCACATCTGCCCGGCTGGCGGCTGCCACCTGCAGGGCAAGATTCTCAGCCGTCGCTTCATACCCCAAGCCTCCCGCACTGATCAATAGATTCTTCAGAGGCAGTCGTATATGCGGCACATACAGGATCGGTCCCTTGATCTCCTCCATCAGCACACGGAAGGACCGCCCGGTGAGCCAGTGGCGGAACCATGGGCGCCCCAGCGGACTCACGACCGTAAGATAATCGCCCTGATTTGCCTTCTCGGGAATCACCTGTTCTGCTTTACCGTTGCGGATCTCGAGGCTGTATTCGACCCCCTTGTTCTGAAACAACTCCACCGCATTCGCAAAAACACTCTCAAGCGGATGGTTGTCATCCAGCGCCGTAGACCCTACCCGCTCGGTTACACCCAGAAGCGTGACCTTCGCCTGCAATAGCTGTGCAAGCCAGGCGCCATATTCAATTGCCGCCCAGGTGCCCTTAAATCCATTGGTTGTGATGAGCAATTCAGATTTCATCCGTAACTCCGTTGACCATACAAAAGGACTCCCAGGAGACCTGCCCCCAGCAGGACAAATGGCGAGGGAAGCTCGAACCAGAATGCCGCCGCGCTCAGGATCGCGATCAGTATGGCGCGCCGGTCGATCCGTCTGGGGGACGTGGCACGGAACAACTCCCAGGCGACCACCACGATCAATGCCGCGACGGCGGGACTCATCCCGGCGACGAACCCATCGATCCAGTTCGATTGTTGAAAACGCTGGAGCAGCGCGGAAACGATCAGCATCATCACGGTTGGCGGCAGGATCGCGCCCAGTAAGGCCGTGAGCACGCCCGGGATCCCGCCTGCAGCAAACCCCACGAACATGGCAAGCTTGAGCGCCTCGCTCCCCGGCAGCACGTTCGAGAACCCGACCGCTTCCACGAACTGAGATTCGGTCATCACCTTCTTGGCGACCGCTTCCTTATAGAGGAGACCGATGGAGGCAGGTCCCGAGGGGGAAAGGATGTTCACCTTAAGGAACATCCAGAGCAGCCTCAGCCAGACAATGAACTTCGGCACGGCTACGTCAGTCATGAGAGGAAGAATACCCCGATCAACCCCGCCAGGATGATGACGATCCGTTCATTGACTCTTTTCGTGAGCATGCCCACCATGCTCACCAGTCCGATCGCCCAGGCTTCCCAGCCATCCGTCCCGCCTTTTTCGAAGATCTTCCAGGCAGTGAATAACATCAACATAGCGATGGCTGGCGTTAAGCCTTCCACAAAGCTGCTGATCCACGCCTCGCGGCGCAGGCGGTGCAGGACCATGGTCACGCCCAAAATAATGACCGTGGGCGGCAGAATGGAAGCGAGCAGCGCGACCAGTCCTCCGGGAATCCCCCCGACAGCATAACCGATGTACATGGCAAGCTGAAGCGCATCACTGCCGGGCAGCACCGACGAGAACCCCACCGCCTGCACGAACTGCCCCTCCGTCACCGATTTGCCGACCACCTCGTGATACAGCAAACCCACGGAAGCGGGTCCGGACGTGCTCAACAAATTAACTTTTAAGAAGATCAGAAAAAGTTGAAAGAGGTTTTCCAATGCTCATCCTTGGTTGTAAAGCGCAATTGTAAGGGAAAGGGGCAAAAGAAAACAGGAGCGATTCGGGCTATCGCTCCTGTTTTTATTCATGCGCACAACCTTCCCAGTTGAAGCTCCTGACACACAGTCTTTCCAGATACAATATAAACTTAAAAAACCGGCGTTTAAGCCAGTTGTGTTTGTACTTCGAGTTTGATATGCTTCGGTTGGGACAAAGAAAGTTGTAAAAGGGTCTTTTGTAATAGGTTTGATTAATAGGAGCTCCGGCGATGTGCTTCTCAATGATCCAACGATTGTCTGATTTGTTTAAAAAACTCTCAATGCAACGAAAAATTATAGTGATTGCACTCATCGCTTTGCTCATCTTACTCTCGCCCCGACTTTATCAGGGGGTGGTTGAACTGTACCGGAGTACAGAGTGTTCAATAAGCGGTGGGAAATGGACTGTAGGAGGCCTGGCGCAAGTATCTTTTTGCCTCCGTACATTTCCAGATGCCGGAAAAGCTTGCCAGAGCTCTGATGAATGTATGGGCGGATGTGTGCTCTATGACATTACGGGACAACCGGTCTGTAAGACCAATAATGACCCATTTGAATGTTACGCACTCATAGAGTATCCCCACCTGTTTGGATGTGCAGATTAGAACATTTTATACAAGCAAAAAGGAGACCAACATGCCAAGATTTATTTTTTCTTTGCTCGGCGTTGGTCTTCGACCACGCCGACACATGACTGCAGGTCTCATATAACCTTGGAGTAGTCTTTACCTGGTTACTCTTACCCTCATCACATACTTATTCACCCCACCAAACCTATACTTATATTCCTCATCCCCGCGCATGAAATCGAATTCGTAGCGCCCGTTGTCGCAACACCACTGGATGGTATGCGCCAGCAGCACCCAGCCCGGCGAAAGCTCCCTGTGCTCGCTGCTGACGCCGGAGTTGTAGCCCCAGAGCTTGTTTTTGTAATCGAAGTTCAGTGAAGCGGCGGTTTTGGCGCCGTCGATCTCCAGGAAGGCCAGCCAAAGATAACCGTGCTTGTGCGCGTTTTGAAAGGTGGCGGTCAT
>JAICQC010000528.1 GCA_025938055.1 Anaerolineales bacterium
AAAGACTGCAAGTAAAGCCAATGACAATGTCCATTGGCTTTATAATTTCCATAGAAATTCGCTAAAGGAGGCAGGATGGCAAAGGAAAACAAGCGTAGCAGCCCGGTGGGCGAGGCTGTGATCCTTTCCGCGGCGCGCACACCGGTCGGGAAGTTCCAGGGTTCGCTCAGCAGCGTGCCCGCCACGCAGTTGGGGGCGATCGCCGTCAAAGCCGCGGTGGAGCGGGCGGGCATTAACCCGGAAGAAATCGAAGAAGTGATCATGGGCAACGTCGTTCAGGCGGGCGAGGGACAGGCGCCGGCGCGGCAAGCAGGGATTTTGAGCGGGATCCCGGCAACGGTCAGCGCGAGCACGGTGAATAAGGTCTGTGGGTCTGGATTGAAAGCGGCAATGTTCGCCTCGCAAGCCGTGCGCGCGGGCGACGCTGATCTCTTTGTGGCAGGCGGGTTCGAATCCATGAGCCGCGTGCCCTATCTGGTGGCGGGTCGCTCGGGCGAATTAAAGTTTGGCAACCAGCCGCTCACCGATGCCCTGCTCTACGACGGACTCTGGGATCCGTTCGAGAACTGGAGTATGGGCAATGCCGCGGAGTTCATCGCAGATGAGTACGAGGTAACACGCGAAGCGATGGACCAGTACGCGCTTCAGTCTCACCAGAAAGCTGTCGAAGCGCAGGAGAAAGGTCGCTTCGAAGCGGAGATCGTCCCGGTGGAAATTCCCGGGCGCAAGGGCGACGTGACCATCGTCGACCGCGACGAGGGTCCGCGCAGAGAAACGTCACTCGAGGCGCTGGCAAAGCTCAAACCTGCTTTCAAAGAAGGCGGGAAAGTGACGCCGGGCAATTCCTCGCCGATGAACGATGGCGGGGCCGCAGTCGTGATTTCGTCTCGTGCGTATGCAGAGAAAAACAATCTCAAGCCCTTGGCAAGGGTTGTTGGTTACGCGCAGGCTGCTGTCGAGCCAAAATATCTGTTCGCTGCACCTGCTTACGCAATTCCTAAACTATTAAAGAAAATTGGTTGGACACTGAAAGACGTAGACCTGATCGAGCTGAATGAAGCCTTCGCCGCGCAGGTCCTTGCAGATGGATACGCCCTCGCCGACCAGGGCTGGGACTGGGATAAGGTCAACGTGAAAGGCGGCGCGATCGCCCTCGGGCATCCGCTGGGTGCCAGCGGCGCGCGCGTGCTGACCACATTGCTCTACGCTCTGAAAGACCGCGGGTTGAAGCGCGGTATCGCCTCGTTATGTCTTGGCGGCGGTGAAGCTGTCGCGATGGCAGTGGAGATGGAATAAACCAACAGTCCGGTGGTTGAGTAGAGCCATGCTCGTCGGCTCGTAGCGAAACCACCATGAGCCAGGAACGTTTCCATTAACTGGTGGTCTCGATACGTTTCTCGCTCCGCTCGAAATCACTCGACCACCGAGGACACAGATTAATGCAGCCACAGGAACGCAACGAAAAGATCGAACTCTATGGACGCGGGTACGATCTCTTAATGAAAACGCTGAAAGACATCCCACGCGAAATGTGGAAGTTCAAGCCCGAACCAAAGGAGTGGAGCGTTCATGAAGTGCTTGTTCACCTAGCGGATTCAGAATCCAATGCGGCGCTACGCGCACGCAAATTGATCGTCGAGCCGGGCGGGATGCTGATGGGCTATGATCAGGACAAATGGACAATAGAACTTGATTATCACGATCAAAGTTATGAAGATGCCCTCGAGATAGTCAGGCTCGTTCGCAAAACAACCTATGAGCTTCTCAAGAAACAACCCGATAAAGTTTTCGAACATTCGGTGAAGCATCCTGAATATGACGAGCCATATACGTTCGAGAAATGGCTGAATATTTACTGCGCGCACATTCCCGGGCATATCCAGCAGATCCAAAATAACTACAAGCTTTGGAGAGATACGCAAGGATAACAACTGTCATTGCGAGGAGCCCGCAGGGCGACGAAGCAATCTCAAGATGAATCGGGAGATTGCTTCGGGATTCCAATGCTGCGCATCTCAACCCTCGCAATGACAGGAGGAAAACATGACCATCAAACATATCTTCGTCATCGGCGCGGGGACCATGGGCAACGGCATCGCACAGGTCGTGGCAACCTCAGGCTATGAAGTCACCTGCATGGACGTTCAACCCGCCGCCCTGGAAAAAGCCAGAGCAACGATCGCCAAATCCACGGCAAAGCTGCTCGAAAGGGGATCACTGACCCCGGCGCAAAAGGATCTGGCAGACAGGATCAACTACGTTGGAGACCTGAGCACCATGCAGGATGCTGATTTTGTCATCGAAGCCGCAACCGAAAACCCCGAGTTGAAGTTCAAGATTTTCAGGGATATCGATGCCGCCGCTCCTGAAGGCGTGATCCTGGCAAGCAATACATCCTCCATATCCATAACAAAAATCGCCGCTGCCACAAAGCGGCCCGCGAATGTGATCGGCATGCACTTTATGAACCCGGTCCCGCTGATGAAACTGGTGGAGGTGATCAAAGGTCTCGCCACAGACGATGAAACTCTCCAGACCACGTTAACGCTCTGCAAGGTGATGGGCAAAGAGCCTGTCGAAGCGAATGATTCGCCGGGCTTTATTTCAAACAGGATTTTATGTCCGATGATCAACGAAGCAATTTTTGCTTTGCAGGAAAACGTCGGCACGCCCGAAGCCATCGACACGGTCATGAAACTTGGGATGAATCATCCGATGGGACCGCTCACCCTGGCAGATTTGATCGGCCTGGACGTAGTCCTGTTCGTGATGGAAGTGCTGCAGCGCGACCTGGGCGAAGACAAGTACCGCCCCGCCCCATTGCTGAGGAAAATGGTGGATGCAGGGTATTTAGGAAGGAAGAGTGGGAGAGGGTTTTATCA
>JAICQC010000423.1 GCA_025938055.1 Anaerolineales bacterium
AAAGGTGTGTGGTTTCATCTCTAGGTCATTCGCTCGTGAGTAGACGATGATTTTCCCATCGTATCGTCATCCCTGCAAGCTCTGCTCAAACGAAATTCTCGACGAGTTTCAGGCTAAGTTGGAGAGCGAAATAACCCAGCGCGATTCCGCAAGAAACATTGACCCAGCGGAAAAATGTCGGCGTGACAAATCTGCGTCCCCACGCCACGAGCGCGGCCATGAAAAAACACCATACGATCGCGCCGCTAAGATAGCCGCCGAAAAAAATGGCAAAGTGCACGGGCTGAGGGTTCCCGGATAAGGAAGCGAATGCGGTCGTGCCCAGCCCGGTCCAGAACACGATGTTGAGCGGGTTCCCGAGCGAAAGGACGGCGCCATTGGCAAAATCTCCCCGGCGCGAGGGGAGGGACATTGTTGCCGGGTCTTTTCCGGCGCGCGCATCCATGAAAGCATCCCAGGCGAGTTTGAGCATCAGCGCTATGCCGATCAGGCTGAGGACCGCTTTGGCGGCATTGTTCTGTACGATGAAAGCCAGCCCGGTCAGGGCAATAATCGCCCAGGTGGTATCGCCGACCAGGGAACCAAACTGGACGAGTAAGGCGGGGAAAAAACCGCGTGCGGCGCCGCGCCGGACCGTCTCTGCGGTGATGACTCCGGGCGGCGCACAAAATGCAATGGCTAGAAAGAACGAAGAGATAAAAAGTGTCATTCGCTTATGAGAAAGGCCGAGGTTCACCTCGGCCTTTGCACTGCCTCTATCAATAAGGTTGGTTAGCAGTCGAAATACAACGTAAATTCATGGGGCGTCGGGCGCAGGCGAACGGCCTCCACTTCATGGACACGCTTGTACTTGATGTATTCCTCAAGCAGGTCCGTTGTGAACACGCCGCCTTCGAGCAGGAATTGGTGATCCGCCTCAAGAGCATCCATCACTTCGCTCAGGGAACTGGGAACCTGCTTGATCAATTTCTTCTCATCCGCCGGCAGTTCATACAGATCGCGGTCCTGCGCGCCACCCGGGTCGATTTCATTACAGATGCCGTCAAGCCCAGCCATGAGGATGGCAGAGAACGCCAGGTATGGATTGCAGGTTGGGTCGGGCGCGCGGAATTCCACGCGCTTGGCTTTCACGTTGTTGGTCGCCGGGATGCGGCAGATCGCCGAGCGGTTGCGCTGAGAATAGGCAATGTTCACAGGTGCTTCATAACCCGGCACGAGGCGGCGATAGGAATTGGTTGTGGGCGAGGTCAGTGCAAGCAGGGCGGGGGCATGTTTGAGCAGACCGCCGATATAGTACTTTGCCGTTTGCGAAAGCCCGGCATAGCCGCCTTCCTCGTAAAAGACATTCGTCTCTCCCTTCCACAGCGAGGAATGGACGTGCATCCCCGAGCCGTTGTCCCCAAAAAGAGGCTTCGGCATGAATGTGACGGTCTTGCCGTACTGGCGGGCGACATTCTTGATGATGTATTTGTAGAGAAGAAGATTATCTGCCATGCGGGTCAGCGTGGTGAACGTCATGCTCATTTCGCTCTGACCCGCTGTTGCCACTTCATGGTGATGAAGGTCCATGGGAACCCCTGCCTTTTCCATGGCGAGCATGAACCGCGAGCGCAGGGTTTGCAGGGTATCCGTGGGTGGGACGGGGAAATAACCGCGCTTCGCACCGATCTGACCGCCGTAGTTCGGGCGATCCGCGCGCCCGCTTTCCCACCAGGCTTCCTGGCTGTCGATGGAATAGAAGGACTCATTCGTGCCAGACGCGTAGCGGACTCCGTCAAAGACGAAGAACTCTGCTTCCGGTGCGAAGTAGGCAGTGTCGGCGATACCGGTACTCTTCAGATAATCCTCTGCCTTGCGCGCGACGTAACGCGGGTCGCGTGAATAGGCTTCATACGTCAGTGGATCATGCACATTACAACTCAAAACCAGTGTAGGGATCTCTGCAGTAGGATCAAGAAATGCAGTATCCGGGTCGGCTTTGAGGAGCATGTCTGACTCGTGGATCTCCTGAAAGCCGCGGATGGACGAGCCGTCAAAGGGAATGCCATCCTCGAAAAAGGACTGCGTCAAGCGGTGGGTGGGAATCGTGAAATGCTGCCATGTCCCGGGTAGGTCGACGAAGCGGATGTCCACCAGCTCAGTATCCTTTGCCATTTCCAGAACCTGGGTAATCGATTTTGCCATATTGATCTCCTGCAAATGAATTGGTTTTGTACGATTTGGTTAAGCGGATTATATGGGTGAGGGGAAAGTCAGGTCTATTACCCAAACGGGTACATTATGCTGGCTCTTTATTGGGCGGGTTTTGAACCCATCCGTATACATGCAAGTCGGGCCGAAAGCCTGACCTACCCATTAATCCGCTGCCTGCAGCAGGGCATCCTGGCGCATATCGATGTCGCCAGCGTAGGTCAGTGCATCATGGTCGCGTTCGCCCGTGCGAATGCGGATCACTTCCTCGACCGGGTACACAAAAATGATCCCGTCGCCGATGTTTCCTGTCTGTGCTGCCTGTCGGATCGCCTCGATGGTTTTCTCCACGTTGTGATCGCTCAGGATGATATTGAGTTGAACACGCGGCAGCAGATCCACTTTATAAGTTCCGATCCTGCCCGCTAATTCAATGCCTCCCTGGCGTCCGTGCCCGCGCACTTCCATTACATTCATCCCGATAATTCCAATTTCAGCGAGTGCTGACTTGACGGCGGTCAGTTTTTCCTCTCGGAAGATGGCTTCGATTTTCTTTGTCATGATTGAACTCCTCTGGTGTGAATTAAGCGTAGGCGCGTTCGCCATGTTCGCTGATATCGAGCCCCACTTCTTCTTCGTTCTCGGTGACACGCAGACCCATAAACCGGCTCAATAGTTTGGCAATCACAAATGTGACCCCAAAGGCAAACGCGATCGACACCAGCACTGCGAGCGCCTGGACCGCCAACTGCGCCGGATTGCCATATAGCAGCCCATCCGCGCCTGCGGGGTTGACCAGTTTGGTCGCGAACAGCCCGGTCGCCAGTGCGCCCCACGTCCCCCCCATGCCGTGGCATGCCCAGACGTCCAGCGACTCGTCCAACCCCCATCTCTGGCGCAGTCTGATAGCATAATAGCTGATCGGAGCGGCAAGCCCGCCGATGGCGATGGCTGCCAGTGGAGTAACAAAGCCAGCCGCAGGCGTGATCGCCACCAATCCCACGACTGCGCCCGTCACGATCCCGAGCACGCTGGGTTTGTTATCTCGCCAGCTTAGGAACATCCACACGACGGCTGCCGCCGCGGCAGCGGTGTTCGTTGTCACCAGTGCGTTGACTGCCAACCCGTTGGCGGCGAGTGCACTTCCGCCGTTGAAACCAAACCAGCCCATCCATAACAGTCCTGCCCCCAAAACGGTGAACGGGATATTGTTGGGTTCCAGCGGAGTCTGCCCGAACCATTTGCGTTTTCCAAGCACCATCGCAAATGCCAGCGCCGAGAACCCGGCAGTGATATGAACGACCGTACCGCCGGCGAAATCCAGCGCGCCGATGCTGCGCAGGATTCCACCTACACCCCAGACCCAGTGAGCCACCGGGTCGTACACGAAGGTAGCCCACAACAGGGTGAACACCAGGAATGCCTTAAAGCGCACACGCTCTACGAAGGCACCCGTGATGAGCGCTGGTGTGATGATGGCGAACATCATCTGAAACGCCGAGAAAGCCAGGTGTGGAATCGTGCTCGCATAGTCAGTGTTGGGCTCAGACCCTACTCCCGAGAGTCCCAGAAAATCGAGTCCACCGATCAAGCCGCCCACGCTCGTGCCAAACGCCAGGGTGTAACCCACCAGCACCCACTGCAGGCTGATCAAGCCCACAGTAATAAAACTAAGATTGATGGTCGAGAGAAGATTCTTCTTTCGCACCATGCCGCCATAGAAGAATGCCAGCGCGGGAGTCATGATCATGACGAGTGCCGTGGAAACTAAGATCCAGGCGGTGTCTCCAGCATTGATTGCGTCCATTATGTTGCTCTCTCCTTGTTCCCGATAAGTTTTGGATGGGTAAAGCGAACCCATGTCCATACAAGTTATTGTAGGAATCTGGACGCAAAGTTCTATTCCCCTTATGGGTAATTAAATCACTCCCCTAGAGATTGGTAAGTAG
>JAICQC010000129.1 GCA_025938055.1 Anaerolineales bacterium
AGAAATCAAGTATGAGGGTGGCGCCGGTTTTTTGAAAAGGAGTTGCAAGGAGAAACGATAATCGGACATGATATAAATTTTGACCAGGAGTTGAGACGCTCACTAACCACGCATAAAATAACAATACCGTGATGTGGTACGTCACAGATGAAAAAGAGTGGTCAAATTGATTTCAATTTTCAATCTTACCCAACATGCTATTCTGCGCATGGCACAACGAAATATCTCACTCAGTGACCTTGATTATGTGCTGGAATATGGAGAACGGGTTCATAAAACAGGGGTGACCATCTACGTTTTGAGAAAGAGGGACATTCCGCAAAATGATCTTAAGAGGGCTGAAGTTACGAGACTTGAAGGAACCGTTGTATTGACCGGATTCTCGCAAGAGGGGAATCTGGAAATCATCACCGTATATCGCAATAAAAGTGCTTCCCGGACGCTCCGCGGTAAGACGAAGTACGATAACAGAAGGAAATATAGGACGAATCGTAATTCTCCATTACGAGGATAGTCCTTCCTGTCCTGCTCGTTTGAATACGAGTTATCCCCGCAGGGACGCCCGACGGTCGTTTCGGTGGTCACAAAAGGTGTTTCTGACGATTGCAATTCTTTAGTGGTAACCGGTCCAGCTTATATGCGTGTTTCACGGCTGGAGCAGGCATACGCTTTCCATTTTTCGGAGGATGGAAAGGACTGGAATCTCATCCGTTACTTCAGGTTGGAAGACAATGCAAATGCACAGATGGGTTTTCTTGCACAGTCCCCAACGGGCAATGGTTGTACTGTCTCCTTTCAAGATATTCAGTT
This sequence comes from Anaerolineales bacterium, assembly GCA_025938055.1. The sequence continues at coordinate 811 of JAICQC010000129.1, forward strand.
TGATGAAAAGCTTTTCGCGGATATTCGGTCCGGCGAATAGAATCATCGTGCCCATATAATTCGTTCGTACCCTTGAAGCCAACCTTGAGTAGCCATCCAATGAATCTACTTGATGCTTAAGAACGCCCGGGAGGTGATGGCATTTCTCGAGAAATTCCCTGCCGAAAAAGAAACCCTGCAGATCCATTAGGCAACTAACTGGCTTCGGCAAATGGATCAGCGCTGGTTCTGGTATGGGACTAGCGCGCTATCGCTTTGAAAACCTGGAGTGGTATACTGTTCGAAAATTGAGGAATTTTGGCGGGGAATCCTTGCGATTTGATTTAAAGTGTGCCGCATAGTTAATCAAACCAAAAGCTGAACGTGCAGCCTGCATTTCAGCCCAAACGCTTGGCAATTCGTGAGACAAGCGGCAGAAGTTGACAAGGAGCTGGTCATGACTGTAGCGATTGAAATTCATGGCACCGTAGCCAACATCATTCTCTCGGGCAATGTAGATTATTCAACGCAGGAAGAAATCCAGAACGCAAACCAACAAGCCCTGGCTGACAAACGGGTTAAGGAGATTCATGTCAATTGTGCCGATGTGCTGTTTCTAGACTCGTCCGTCATTCGGGCATTGCTCGTCCTGCAAAAAGAGGCGGATGCAGCAGGAAAGTCACTGATCCTTTTGAACTGCAGCGATAACACGCGCGAAGTGTTCGAGATCGGGGGCTTCGACCGTATGTTTACTTTCCGGTAACGATCGTTTTCTTTGAACCTGCTTCAGAGAGGAGCACGTATGGAGATCAGCCTTGCGGAAGAACATGCTTATTATTTCGTTCCTCAGATCTCAATCGAAGTGGCGCGTGACCGCATCGAAAAGAAAAAGACTTCCCTGGTCGCGGGCATGTTCGGGAACTTGATCTCCCGCCCGAATCCCGCGGAGATCCAGGTGGTCTCGGTGGAGAATCGCCTGGAACCCTACTGGGTAGTGACCGCTGCCAGCCGGACGGCATATGACCGCCAGCAAGTATACGCGATCCCGGTCAAGGGGGAAGAGGTGCGCGAAATTACTCTGCTCGGGCAAAGGCTGACTCTCAGCTCCAAAGGCAATCCATCCCTCACACTCAACAGCATCGAACATTGCGTGGAGGAAAACCACCTCACCCGTTTTTTCGACGGGCTCTCAGGTCAAAAGACGGACCTGAGCCGATTCCAACCGTTTACCAAGAGTGAGATCATGGACTTGGGGCAGTTTGCGCCGGAGGGGATTCTCGTCGTCCCGCCGCAAATGCGGGCAACTGCTATCGTGAGGCAGGTGCTGGGTGAGGTCATTCAGCCGGTGACCAAGGCGCAGATCATCCATGAGGAACGCGTCGACGTTGAGACGATTGAGCTGAACTTCCGCCCGGTTTACGCCCTCGAATATGAGTGGGCAAGCAAAGGGAAGCGGGTCGTGGTCGAGTTCGACGCGCTGCTGGGCGAGATACACAGCGGCGGTAAAAAGTGGAGCGACCAGATCAAGGGCATCATCAGCCGGGACCTGTTCTTCGACGTGACCGCAGACGCGGTCGGCATGCTCGTACCCGGCGGGAGTATCGCGGTGAAGCTGGTTAAGGCAGTGGTAGACCGGAGCAAGAAATAATTTTTGAAAAACATGCGATAAAATCCAAAAAACAAAGATCTCCAGCCACAACCGGAGATTTTTGTTTAACCTCAACTCAGCTGAAGGACTCGCTATGACCGTTCTCGAAACAAAACGACTACTTCTCCGCCAATTCACCCAGGAGGACGCAGACTTTATCTTTGAACTGCTAAATGAGCCATCCTGGATTCAGAATATCGGCGATCGCAATATTCGAACATTGGACGATGCCCGTGCGTATATCGCCAGGGGTCCCGCTGCCAGCTACGAAAAGAACGGATTTGGTTTATACCTGGTGCTGTTGAAAGAGACAGGCGAGTCGATCGGGATGTGTGGGTTGATCCGTCGTGAAGGCTTGGAGGATGTCGACATTGGCTATGCGCTCCTGCCGAGATTTTGGTCGAAGGGATATGCTGCCGAAGCCGCGCAGGGGGTGAAAGACTATGCCAAAGATATGGTTGGGCTGAAACGCATCGTTGCCATTGTGGATCCCGCCAACCAGGGTTCGATACGCGTCCTTGAAAAGATCGGGCTCCATTACGAGAAAATGATTCGCTTGTCGGCAGATGATATCGACCTGAAGTTGTTCGGGGCTGAGCTCTAAACCGTTTCCCCAAATATGGCAACCAGAAAGGCAGACTGCTTCGAATGACTGTAGACATTGTTCGTCATCGCCTGCACAATCAATTCCTTACTCAAACAGATATGACCGAACCAGCAGAAGTCGTTCGGCGGCTGGGCGCTGTGCAATCTCAAGATTATGCAGGTGGGAAATGGGCGCTGGGTCTGCGCATGAATGGCATAAGCGATGCGGCAATCGATCAGGCATTCAACGAGGGAAAGATCCTGCGCACTCACGTCATGCGCCCCACCTGGCATTTCGTCGCGCCCGAGGATATCCGCTGGCTACTCATGCTTACGGGTCCACGCGTCCAGTCGGGGAACGCGTTCATGTATCGCCAACAGGAATTGCATCGAGAGATCATCCGTAAAAGCTACGCAGTCCTGGAAGAGGCTTTGCAAGGAAACAAGCAGTTGACGCGGACGGAGTTGGGTTCTGTCTTTGAGAAAGCAGGTATTAAAAATGCAGAAGGCATTCGCCTTGGCTATTTCATGATGTCCGCTGAATTGGATGGGATCATCTGCAGCGGCGGCAGGCGCGGCAAACAGTTTACCTACGCACTCCTGGAAGAGCGCGCGCCAAAGGTCAAGGCATTGAAGCGTGATGAGGCGCTCGTTGAACTGACTCGGCGTTACTTTGCGACGCGGGGTCCCGCGACCCTGCACGATTTCACCTGGTGGTCCGGGCTGACGATGGCAGACGCAAAGGAAGGTATCGAAAGCCTTAAATCACAATTTGTGAGTGAAACAATCGAAGGAAAGACCTACTGGCTGGACAGTTCGGTTTCACCCGCGGCGGTGATATCCCCAGTTGCCCATCTGCTGCCGAACTATGATGAATACTTTATTGGCTTCAAAGACCGCAGCGCCATCGGGAAGATGGTTAGCCCTCTCCTCCCTCAGGAGAACAGCGTCGCGTTGAATGCTCATATCGTGATCGTGGATGGTCAGATCGTAGGCGGCTGGCGGCGAACGCTGAAGAAGGAGGAAGCCCTGATCGAATTCATGCTGATCGCCGAACTGACGAAAACCCAGGAACGCGCCGTGGTGAAAGCGACAAATCAGTTCGGTGAATTCCTGCAATTAAGGGTAGAGGCGGTGTAGCCATGAAATATGTAGTCTTCCTGCGCGCCATCAATGTGGGCGGACATGCCATCATCCAGATGGCTGACCTTAAAAAGATGTTCGAATCCGAATTCGAGAATGTGCAGACGTACATCCAGTCCGGGAATGTGATCTTCGAATCAGAGGAGTCCGACACAGATTTACTGGTGAAGCAGGTGGAAAAATCCAAGTAAATACCTGGTTTGTAACCTTCTGACATGCGGAAAGTATTGCCTTCTCGATATTTTTCCCTATAATGATTACTGTACATTAAAAGACGCAAAGGATGCTCGATATAAGGAAAAGTCATGAAAATAACTCTCACTCCTGTCATGCGATTGTCTCTCATTCTTGCAATTTTTCTTTCATCCATCGCCGCGACTCCTCCTTCTCCCCTGGCAATTCCTCAAAAATTAGACACACAACAGGTCCTTGATGATCTGGGGGGCGTTCCCTGTTTCGAAGACAGTTACTTTACCTGTGTAACCATTGAGGTGCCGCTCGATCATTTCAACCCGGCGGACACGCGCACCATCCCTGTGGTCTTCGCGGTGCTGCCTGCATCGGGCGTCCGCAAAGGGATGTTTGTGACCGCGACCGGCGGACCCGGCAGCTCCGGCGTCCTTTCAGCAGATTTCTACAGCAGCGGATTCGACGCCAGCATCTTCGAAGCTTTTGACATTGTGTTCTTCGATCAGCGCGGCATGGCATTGTCTGGTGGACTCACCTGCCCGGAGGCAGCCACTGAGTATTATCAGGAGGATTTTAGAGGACTCACACGCAAGCAGGAAAAGGCACTCAAGGATGCTGCCAATGACTTCGTTGATGACTGCGTCGATGAATTAGGAAGCACCGAACTCCTCCCCTACCTGGGCACAAGACAGGCAGTGGAAGATCTTGAACTCTTCCGGCAGATCATCGGGGACGAAAAGTTCTGGCTGTATGGCGAGAGTTACGGCACGCAGTACGCGCAGACCTATGCTGCCGCCCATGGCGAACACCTTGCGGGGTTGATCCTCGACGGCACCGTAGACCTGACCTTTAGCGGCATCGAATATTATGCACAGCAGGCGCAAGCCTTCAGTGATACGCTGACTGCGACCCTGTCCGCCTGTAACGATGACCCAGCCTGCGCCGAGCAGATGGACGGCGATGCGATTGCCGCTTACGATACGCTGGCTGCCAAATTGAGTAAAAAGCCTATCAGCTTCAAGTTCACGCTGCCCAACGGCAGGGTTAGGGACCGTAAGTTTACCCTTAGCGACCTCGAATATGTGGCGGCGAGCCAAATGTACGGCGAAAGTGACCGCATGATGTTCGTGCGCGCCCTGGCCGCCTACACGGCGAATGGAGATATTGTTCCGCTCGCCCGTCTGCTCTACCTCGACCTCGTAGTGGATCCGCAGACCCTCGAGTTCATCCCCGATGACTCCTGGTCTGACGCGATCTTCTATGCAGTCGAATGTCAGGATTACGGCTACCCAGGCTCCACTCCCGATGAGCGCGCCGAGCTATACCTGGATGCAATGGATCCGTACGAGACATCCATCCCGCGCCTGGCTTCCATTATCTATGGCGACCTTCCCTGCGCCTACTGGCCTGATGCATCGTCTGATCTCACTCGCCCGGGCTATCTGCTTGCCGAAGGGATTCCCACGCTTGTGCTTGGCGCCACTGCAGACCCGGCAACACCGGTCAGCCACGGGATCAACGTGTACCAGCATCTGGCGGATGGCTATCTCATTACCACCGAAGGCGGTTCACATGTTACGTTCGGGTATGGGCTGGAGTGCCCGGACGCGCTGGTGACCGATTTCCTGGTAAACGACATAGTCCCTGCCGAGCGCGAGACCGTTTGTGAAGGCTACCTTGCCGATGATTACGTTCCGCTTGCCCCGGCTCACGCAAGAGAATTCGCCGACCCCGCCGAGGTACTGTCCTACATTGAGACAGAGATCTATTACTTACCCGAATTCTTCTACTGGGATGGCTACACACCCACCTCAGTTGGGTGCACCTATGGTGGTACATTCGATTTCGATATGGATAATGCCGGAACAAAATATCGTTTCAACTTTGATCGCTGTGCGTTTGCCGCCAACTTCAAAATGACAGGCTGGGGTCGTTACAACATCGAGCTCGACCGCTTCGTCTTGAATATCAAGACCACAGGGCGCTGGAAGTGCGACATAGAATACGTCCGCAGGGGCGACAGGATCAATATCTCCGGGAAATGCAACGGCAAAAACGTCAACGTCAACCAGGAGGACCAGCATAAAGAGAAACACCAGTTCCCCAGCTTCAATTGATGCAGGAACAGCAATCACATAAAGTAAAAATCTCCCGCCGCATGGCGGGAGATTTTCGTGAGGCTTCCCGAGTTCGATTCTGATTCTCTCCGGCAGTCCTGTATAATTCCGCGCATGAGCATCCCGGACATCATCGTCACAGAAGTGGAATTGAAGCGCAACACGGGCGAGCGCGGCACCAGAAAATTCATTGCCTACCACGGAATCGTCTATGACGTCACCGATTGTCCCAAATGGCGCACCGACCTGCACGAACAACTGCATTTTGCCGGTCAAGACCTGACCAGCGAACTCCCCGAGGCTCCGCATCAGGAAGACGTATTTTCAAGACCCTGCGTAAAAGTTGTTGGAAAATTACAATCCCTACAGAGGTAAACAATGACTGATTTCAAGTGGTGGCAGACGGCTGTCTTCTATCAGATCTACCCGCGTTCCTTCGCGGATGGCAACGGCGATGGCATCGGTGATTTCAAGGGCATTATGGAAAAGCTGGATTATCTTTCCGATCTGGGCATAGATGGCATCTGGCTTTCACCGCACTTCCCCTCTCCCAACTGGGATTGCGGCTACGACGTGGCAGACTACACAGACGTCGCGCCGGAATACGGCACGCTGGATGACTTTAAGAGATTTCTGAGCGAAGCGCACGCACGGAACATTCGCGTCATTCTGGACCTAGTGATGAATCACACCTCCGATGAGCATCCCTGGTTCCTGGAGTCCAGGTCCAGCCGCGACAACCCCAAAGCGGACTGGTACGTCTGGGTGGATATACCGCCTAATAACTGGCAGTCCTGTTTCGATGGCGAAGCATGGACTTATGTGCCTGAGCGCGATCAGTACTACTATCACTACTTCATGAAGCAGCAGCCCGATCTGAACTGGCATAATCCCGCGGTCAAAAAAGCCATGTGGGATGCCGTCCGTTTCTGGCTAGACCTCGACGTGGATGGCTACCGGCTGGACGCGATTGGCACCATCTACGAAGACCCGAACATGACCCCGCATGAAGTTCCCCTGGATCTGGCAGGACTACGCAACGCGGGCGACCTCGCGAAAACGGCTGCACAAAGGAAGCAAGTCTTTCAATACTGGCACGATATGTTCAAGAATCAGTGGGGGCAGCCTGGTTTGCACGAACTCATGAAGGAACTGCGCGCCGTGCTCGACGAATACGACGGCGACCGCATGCTGGTCGGCGAGGACGATGACATTCACTACATGGGAACTGGCGACGATGAACTGCATCTCGTCTTCAACTTTCCCCTGATGCGCACGGAGCAGATCACGCCTAGCCACATCCGCGCCAACCAGAAGGACCGTCTCGCGCAGTTGGAGGCGCTCCCTGCGAAAGGCTGGCCCTGCAACACACTCGGCAACCATGACACCTCCCGCATCCATACCCGCTATGGGGATCGCCAGCACGACGCCGAACTGGCGCGCCTTCATGCCGCGCTCGTACTCACGCTTAAGGGTACACCCTTCCTCTATAATGGCGAGGAGATCGGCATGACGGATCTCATCATTACCGATCCGACCAAACTGCGCGACACTATGGCAACCTGGTACTACGACAGACTGATCAACCCATTAAAAGTCGATCCACAGGAAGCTGCCCTGCGAGCCGGGCAGATGTCTCGCGACAAGAACCGCACGCCCATGCAGTGGTCCAACAGCCCCAACGCAGGATTCTCTCCTGCAAATGTGGAGACATGGCTCCCTGTGCATCCTAATTACAAGATCGGCATCAACGTCCGCGACCAGCAGCACAACCCGATCTCACTCCTGAACTACTACAAACATCTCTTGCAGGTTCGCAAAAGTTCTCCAGCCTTGATCGAGGGCGAATACATTCCACTCAATACCACTGCGAAGGATTACTTTGCCTTCCTGCGCAAATCGAATGAGCAAACGGTTCTCGTTGTCCTGAATTTCTCAGAGAAAAAACTGGAGCTAGATTTCTCGCATACGCGGGGGATTAAGGGACATAAGTTGCAGATCCTCTTCTCCAGCGCCGAACGGCTCAAGATAGCCAAGCCTCCATACGGGTTAACCATCAATCCCTTTGAAGTGTTCATCGCAGAAGTGCAATAGAACCTTGCGAAGGTTGGGTTGCCAAAACCGAGTCCAGAGAGAAAAACCTTCGCAAGGTTTCGGAATCATGACTAAACTTTCTTCACCAGCTAAACGCGAGCGCTTCGTTACTCTCTGAGGACGGATCTTCCGCGACACCGATCCCTATAAAGTTCATCGCAATTCAGAGAAGGGAAAATAAAATGTGGAAACCAGGTGATGTAATTGCGTGGAGGGGAATCGCGAGAAATCGTCCATGGCACATTCAATCAGTTATCGTAGTCAAAGATACTCTTGATGAGCTTGTTGTGACTGTTTTGCCTGGTGCCGAAGGCGTTGCGGAAAAAGATTATACAAAAGGCAAGAAGAATGGCAAACGACTTTGGGATTTTGCAAATAATGACTGGGAACTTGCAAAGTACTCGTGGCACACAAATCGAGTGCTAGCCATTGTGCAACCCGAAAAGTACTACGCGATTATGTGTTTCTGGAATCATGAGCATAACGAATTCATCGGTTATTACGTAAACTTTCAACTTCCACTTCAGAGAAGTCATTGCGGCATAGACACTTTGGATTTAGATCTTGATATCGACATCGAACCTGACCTAAGTTTCAGGTGGAAGGATGAGGATGATTATCAGAAAGCAATCGAACAGGGGATAACTATTCCAGAATGGGTTCAGTCTATTGAAAATGCAAAGCCTGAAATCCTTGACAAACTGGAAAAACGCCAATACCCGTTCGATGGTTCGTGGCTGGATTGGCAGCCTGACCCTACTTGGTCTCTGCCCACACTGCCCGCAAATTGGGATAAGATATAAATAGTCATCTGTCATTGCGAGGGCGCTAGCCCGGCACTGCGTTCGTTGCAGTACAGGTGAGCAATCTACTGCTCTCGCGAAAATATTCACAATGACGAAAAGATGTATTGGTAGGAGGATGTATGATTTCCCCTCAAAAAGTGATTCACTACGAAAGATACGAATTCAAAAAATGGAAGCCGTTTGATGCCGAGACGATTGTGGAAGCTCCCGTCTCGCTGACCGTCAACGGCAAAGTCTGGCTGACGTTCATGTGCACGCCGGTCAATCTGGAAGCCATGGCAGTGGGATTCCTCTACAACGAAGGCATTATCGAGTCCATGCAGGAAGTAGAGGATGTGCGCGTCTGCGAGCATGGCGATAATGTCGATGTCTGGTTAAACCGCAGCGTGGAGCAGCCGCAGTCCTGGCGGCGGACGTCTGGCTGTACGGGCGGCGTCACAGCCGTAGACGCCCTGGCACGCGTGGATATCTCCTTTGACGGTGAGCATCCTAAGATCCAGCCTGAGGTGATCGGTCAACTCGTGGTGTCGCTGTTCGAATCACAGGAGTTATATCGTGAGACCGGCGGAGTCCACACATCCGCGTTGAGTGATGGTGTAAAAATCGTTTTTGCCGCAGAGGATATTGGCAGGCACAACACACTGGATAAGCTCGCCGGTCTATGCCTGATGGAAAATGTCTGGCTGCAGACGAGGATCTTGATCACCACCGGGCGCATCAGCTCAGAAATGCTGCAAAAAGCCGCGCGCATCCAGGCGCCGATCCTGATCTCGCGGACATCGCCAAGTTCGCTTTCCATCGAAATGGCTGAGCGTTACGGGGTTACATTGATCGGTTATGCCAGGCGAGATCGTTTTAATGTGTATTCCAATTCACAACGCATTGATTTTCAGAGGTGATCATGAAGTACAGTGCGCTTATTGAAAACAGTCCCAGCAATCATCAAGTAACTCTTAAAATCGGCGAGAAGGAGCAAACCATCCCTATTGCACCACGCCCAATCGGCGGCTCGAGCATTTCGGGTGGAGAATTACTATTTCTCGCGCTTGCCACTTGCTATTGCAATGACCTGTACCGTGAAGCGGCAAAGCGCGGGATCACAATCCACCGCGTGGAAGTCGAAGTGGACGGTGATTTTCAAGCCGAAGGAAAGCCAGCCTCAAATATCGTGTACCGCGCCCAGGTAGACGCGGACGCAGATCAGGACACAATCCATGAACTGCTATTGCACACCGATTCCGTGACAGAAATTCAGAATACATTGCGCCTCGGTACTCCAGTGAAATTTGAAATATGACAAATGTCATCCGAATAAAGGAAGAATGCAACTTACGCCAATCAGCCGTTTGCATATAATAGGAGAAAGTAGCAGCGAGACTGAAACTCAATAACTCATCACAAATCATCACAGCATATTGTTCTTTCATCAAGCACAACACAGTTCAAAGTCG
>JAICQC010000539.1 GCA_025938055.1 Anaerolineales bacterium
AAAGGAGAAACAAAATGTCAACGTATCGAAGTGATGTAGTGGGTAGTCTTTTGAGACCTGATTATCTCAAAGAAGCGCGCAAGAAACGCGACTCGGGCGAATTGTCTCATGCCGATTTCAAGAAGATCGAGGACCGGGCTGTGGATGAGGCGATTGCTCTCCAGATCGAATCCGGACTGGATGTGATCACAGACGGTGAAATGCGGCGGTATGCCTTCTACGGTCATCTGATCGATGCCGTGGAAGGCTACGACAAGTTCGGCGGGTGGGCGATCCCCTTCCACGATGATCAGGGGAATGAGGTGGTCATCAAGCGTCCCGTAGTGGTTTCGAAGTTGAGGCGCGTGCGTCCGCTTTGTGAGGAAGAGTTCGTCTATCTGCGGGCGAAGACGGAGCATCCAGCGAAGGTGACGATCATTAGCGCCCAGCAAGCCGCGGCATATTATGACGCGGAAAAATCGAAAGGCGCGTATACCACGATCGACGCGTATCTTGCCGATCTGGTAGACATCCTGAAGACGGAAGTCGAAGAGTTGATTCGTTTGGGCTGCACATACATTCAAATTGATGCACCGCAATACGCGGCATTGATCGACCCCGGTATCCGCGAGGGCTACCGCAAACGCGGCAACGACCCTGACCGTTTGCTGGATCGCTGTATCGAGCTCGATAACGCGGTCATTGGCAACCATCCGGGGATCACGTTCGGCATTCATCTCTGCCGGGGCAACAACCAGAGCAAATATTATGCCAGCGGCGGGTATGACCCGATTTCTGCCGTGTTCAGCCGCACGAAGTTCAATAACTTCTTGCTGGAATACGATGACGAACGCTCCGGAGGATTCGATCCGTTGAAAAATGTTCCGGAAGACCGAACGGTTGTACTGGGACTGGTAACCTCCAAAAAGCCAAATCTGGAAAGCAAGGATGAGTTGAAGCAGCGCATTGAAGAGGCACGCAAGTATGTGCCAATGGAACGACTTGCGTTGAGCACGCAGTGTGGCTTCGCTTCGACGGAGGAGGGAAACTTGCTGACTCCTGAACAACAAGCCGCGAAGCTGCGACTGGTCGCCGAAACGGCCGAAGAAGTTTGGGGATAATTCTGGTAGTGTCATTGCGAGCGACAGCGAAGCAATCTCCTCCTAAACAGGAATCGCCTGTCAACAAGCATCATCCGTTTAAATGGAGACTGTGTCGCCATGGCGCCACTTCGGTCGTGGCGTTTTATGCGCCACTCTCGCAATAACGCTATGTAAAGAGCCGGTATCATGATCATTGCAATTTTAGGAATCGGTGAAGCTGGAGGCACGCTGGCACGTGATTTGATCGCGGCCGGGGTTCAGGTGCGTGGCTGGGATCCCGAGCCCCGTATGATTCACGATGGATTGGATTTTGCTGCCAGTAATCCTGCCGCTGCCTCAGGAGCAGATATTGTCCTGAGCGTCAATTGGGCGTCGGTTGCGGTTGAAGTTGCGACGGAAGTGGCTCCCATGCTCCGGCCCGGTCAACTCTTTGCGGATCTGAACACAGCCGCACCTCAAATCAAACGTGATATTGCTCCCATCGTTGAGAAAACTGGCGCATTGTTCGTTGACGCCGCCCTGATGGATCCCGTACCGCCCAAGGGGTTGCGTACACAGGTCTATGCATCTGGAAGTGGGGCAGATATATTTGCGGAAAAGATGACACATCTGGGGATGCCTGTCACGTATTTGGATGGTGAAGCGGGGAACGCGGCAACGCATAAGCTGGTGAGAAGCATTATGTATAAGGGCGTTGCCGCTGTGATTCTGGAATGTTTGGAAGCAGCGGAGGCGCTCAACATGACGGAATATGCTCGCGCCCAAATGTTAAAGATCATCTACGACGAACCGATGATCGACCGCTTTGTAAACGGCAGCATCAAACATGCCAGACGCAGGGTGCAAGAGATGGAGGCGGTGGTTGAGATGTTGAATTCGATCGGGGTTTCTGCATTCACAAGTCACGCCGCTGTGCAAAGATTGAAAGAGATCCTGGAGAAACAAGGATGACAAAAAAGATACTCGTCGTTGGCGCACACTCTGCGGATTTTGTCTGGCGCGCGGCAGGGACGATTGCAGTCATTACATCTCAGGGAGGGCAGGCAAGTGTGATTGCGCTATCCTACGGCGAGAGGGGGGAATCAGGCGAGTTATGGAAGGGACCCGATCAAACCGTGGAGAATGTGAAGCGGATTCGCCACGAAGAGGCAAAGACAGCCGCGGAAACGGTCGGCGCGGAGTTCTATTGTCTCGATCGGGGAGATTATCCGTTGAACATGACAGACGCGGCGATTGACCAGTTGATTGGTATCTTCCAGGATTTCCAGCCGAATATCGTACTCACACATAATCCGGTTGACCCGTTCAATCCTGATCATCCTGTTGCCTCTCAGATGGTCCAGAAGGCACGGCTCTTATCGACAGGTGCTGGTGTTGCCAGCGCATTCAGCCGAATTACACCGCCTGACCTTTATTTCTTTGAACCCCACCAGCCTGAACTTTGCGACTTCAAACCCAATGTGTTCGTTGACATCACGCCCGTGATGGAAATGAAAACCAAAGCGATGGACGCGATGAAGGCACAGAGTTATTTGCACAAGTATTACAGCGAACTTGCTACGCGCCGCGCCAATCATGCGCGGCGCATCTCCGGAGTGGACGGCATCAAATTTGCAGAAGCACATTATCGAACCTTGCCCTGGGTGGTGACAAGCCTATGAATGAGGAACA
>JAICQC010000616.1 GCA_025938055.1 Anaerolineales bacterium
AAACCCGCGCTCATGAATATGTGATCGATCCTGCTGCCCTCAAGCAGCTTGTTACCGGGCACATCCGCTGGTTCTGGAGAAACTACCTGCAAGCCGAATGGAATCGTGTACGCCCTATGCTGGAAGAAGCTGCCCGGGCATTCAACCAGGTGGACTACAGTGACATGACCCGCATGCAGATCATTGAATATGTGACGGGTAAGGACGTGAGCTCGGAAGCAAAATGGGAATCAAAGTGGGGAAAAGATGTCCTGAAAACAGACGAGTTGATCTTTGTTCCTAATGCTCATATCGGTCCGTATATGCGGGCGGACAAGATGCAAGACACCATGTATATCTACTTCGGCGCGCATTTGCCAGAAGGCTCGGATATACGCGTCCCTGAATTGGACCGGGCAGAGATCGTCTCGCGGATTTCCGCTCTGGCAGATGACACCCGGCTTCAGATTCTGCAGATGATCGCCGAGCAGGGCGAGATGCGCTCGCAGGAGATCATGGAAGCGATCAACCTGAGCCAGCCCAGCGTCTCGCGCTATTTATCCCAGTTGACCGCGGCTGGATACTTACAGGAAAGGAGAGCCAACGGAGCAAAAGCCTATATTCTGAACAGAGACCGCATTGAAAAGACGCTAAAGGCTGTTCACGCCTTTTTACTGGATCGTTCTTAAGCCGTTTCGCCTAGGAGTAAAAATGAATAACTGGCACAATGAGTTTATGGCGGAATATCACCGTCGGGGAATCCTGGAAGAAGCAGAACAGGTCCGTCTGGAACGGATCGCACTCAAGTCGCGCGTGTATCGCCCTGGCTTCTATGCACGGACCATGTTCAGCGTTGCCAACTGGATGATCTTGACGGGTAAGCAGCTGCGCAAACGCTATGAAGTTCCGGCGGTCGATTGCAGCAAGAAATCCACCAGAAGTTTTGCCCATTGATCGCTTTCATTAGGTAAGCATTGAATTGGAGCCACGAGGTACGAGGTCCGTTACAGAGTTTGGAGAAGAATGAGTAATTTTTTACAAAGGACGAGAAACACATATAACGAATACCCGCGCGCGTTCTGGATCTACAACATCATCGTGTTCATCGATCGCCTCGGCGGGTTCATGCTCTATCCGTTTTTCGCGTTATACCTTACTCAAAAATACGAGATTGGCATGTCCACGGTGGGTCTGCTGTTTGGAGTCTTTTCAATCTCCGGGATGGTCGGGAGTGCCCTCGGCGGCGCGATCGCAGACCGCATGGGACGTAAGACGGTCATTATCTTCAGCCTGATCCTCTCCTCGCTCAGCGCGCTGGGGATGGGCTTTGCACCGACACTGGGAATCTTTATCGCAGTGGTTGTGTTAGTCGGGACCCTCTCCAGCATTGGTCACCCTGCTCACGAAGCAGTGGTCGCAGACCTGCTGCCGCAGGAGAAACGCGCCGAAGGCTACGGCATCATCCGCGTGGTCTTCAATGTGGCAGTCATCATTGCCCCGCCAATTGCAGGTTTGTTGATTGCAAATTCCTATCTGACGCTGTTC
>JAICQC010000368.1 GCA_025938055.1 Anaerolineales bacterium
CAAAATCATTTTGAACGCCTGTGGCTCTCTCTGCTTCCCTCTGAACAGCGCACCCGTGCCCGAGATATTTGGCGGACGCTCGAGCGTGATCTCGGCGACTACACCCGCAGTGAAATCACCCAGAGTCTCCTGGCGGTGCTGCTATTAGGCCTTGGTTATTGGCTGCTTGGATCCCCATATCCGGCATTGCTGGCCGTGGTTGGCGCGGTAGCCTGGCTGGTCCCAATCGTGGGGGCGGTCCTGGCCATTATTCTGCCACTGCTGCTTGGACTACTGACTGGTGCACAGTTTAGCCTTTTTACGGTACTTTATACGCTCATTGTCTTAATCGCTTTGCAGGTATGGGTCGAGCCACGCCTTTTCAGACGCCAGTGGAAAAATCCTGTTCTGACCCTGGTAATACTCCTCACCATGGCAGATGCTTTTGGTCTGCTGGGAATTATTCTCGCGCCACCGCTATCAGTTATATGTCAGATTCTTTGGAATCTGCTCGTCAGTGACCGCTTGGCTCCAGATATAGCAGTTCAGGTTTCAGATCTAAAAGAACGACAGGCGCGCCTGCGCCTTATCATAGAAGAGATGGAAGGACCGCCTCCACCATTGGTGGTCAGCAGCATGGAGAGGCTTGCCGGTTTGCTTGAGAAAGCTGATCCTATCTTGCAGTCGGTCCTACCCCATGAACAACCTGATCTGTTCAAAGCATCCTAACCTTACTCACCAACAAAAGAGAGACAGTATCCAAGCTGGCAAAACCCTGAAACTTCTCAATCTCCACTCAAACAACAACAAAAGGAAAGAGTCGGCGAAAGCTCCCCCAAGTGGCGGAGACAAACACTCCCCGGCTGGTGGATGCGGCTGGAGAGGGTTTGTTGTACTATGAGAGTAGGCGAATTGTACATCAGCCAATAGCGCCAATCGAAGGAGAATCCTTATGAGAACGTGTAATGAAGTGATGACTGATAACCCCGTTTGTTGCCTGCCAAGTGACAGCGTGGCAAAAGCAGCGGGATTGATGAAAAGCGAGAATATTGGTTCGATCCCTGTTATTGAAAGTGAGCGAAGTCAAACGTTGGTGGGCATTGTCACCGATCGCGATCTGGCGTTGACGATTGTAGCAGAAGGGCGCGATGCCAAATCCACGCCCGTGGAAGCGGTGATGACGCGCAAGGTAGTGACTTGCCTTGCCGACGATGATCTACAGAAAGCTCTGAGTGCGATGACAGAGAATCAATTGCGCCGTATCCCTGTCGTGGATAACGATCATAAGATTGTGGGGATCATTGCTCAGGCAGATGTGGCGACGCGCGTGGATGAGCCGGAAAAAACTGGCGAAATGGTAAAGGAAATTTCGCAGGACCAACCCTTCGCCAATGATAGCCTGGGTGGCTAGGGCGCTGAACCATGCCGTTGGGTCCGTTTTTGCCTGATGGAGATAAAAAATGACAATTGCTGTTATCAAATTAAAGTGGGATGGATTTCGCCACAGGCTCCTCTATGGGTACAACAAACGCCGCAACGATCAATTCATCAAGGTGAACAGCGTGCGCGAGCGATCCATAAGCATTCTTCAAAAACGTTATGGATATACCAGAGATCAAGCTACGTCAGAATTGGATACGCATTATCCGCACGCATGGCTCGGCTAGAGCGAACATTTTTAGGAAGGATGAAGTGCCTACGTTGGACACAGGGAAACCTGAAGAACAGAATACGAGAATCATTGAAATCGACCATTCAACGTTTGATCTGAAAAGGAAAAAAATAATGAATAAAAGAGTTGGCTTGTGGCTCGACCGCAAGAAGGCTGTCATTGTAAGTATTGCCAATAATATTGAGGGGAGAAGAATTATCACGTCTGACATGGAAAATTATTCCCTTTACTCGACGGTTGTGCCTGGAGATGGCTCGCCTGAGAATGTCCGTGACAGGCGTTTCTGGAACCATCTCGGCGAATATTATGAAAAGATTGTTGCTCATATTCGTGATGCCAGAGAGATCCAAATTTTTGGACCAGAAGTGGCCAAGTATGAACTCCAAAAGCGTCTGGAGGATGAAGGATTGGCGGGGAATATCGTCAGCGTGGAAGAGGCGGACAAAATGTCGGACTTGCAGATTGCCATCAAAGTCCAGAATCGTTTTCCAACCCGGTCCCGATTCGATCTTTCCGCTGCCTAAACCTAACTTTACAGGAGGTTCCTTGTGAAGGTGAGCAAAGATATGTTCGAAAAACAATGGGAACAAATCCGTGCGCAAACCAAAGTGTGGTGGGGCCTGTTTACGAATGTTGATCTTGAAAAGGTGGAAAAGGCGCCCGTCAAGCGCGATAAATATGCGATGATGCTTCGGGTGAAATACGGCTACACTCACGAACGCGCCAGGGAGGAAATCAGTAAGCGCATTACAGACTTAGAAACCAGTCCACCGAGCAGTGAATTAATGCGCGACTCGCTGAACCGACAAGCCAGCTCAAAGATTTCAAAAGTTCGGAAAAACCGGACCACGAAATCCAACTTGTAATTCATTGATTTCAAAACAAGGAGAAAATATGGGACGCAAAGGTGTCAGTAAACGCAAGCCTAAAAAATCGGGGTCAACTGACAACAATAATCATGGCTCTTCCAATGCACGCCTGCCTCGGCGAAAGCCCATCAGTGCAGTCACTTATGAACGCCAAGGATGCTCCTCGCGATAGAGGTGGCGCCAATCCTTCCGCGGGATCGAATAAAAAGAACAGAAAAGGAAAGTAAGTCATAAGAGAAAAGAAGAAAAGACAATGAAACTAAATTTCATCTTTATCGTTATGGAGTTGCTCACCTTACTGGCTTATCCAATCGTATTTGTGCACGGCAAACTGCACCCGTTTGCAAAATCAAAAACAAGTATCCCTCTGGCAAATTTATTGGTTACTGTTCCAGTTGCGCCAGAAAGATGACCACTTGGAAATTATGAACCGGCAGAAGAGAGGCAATGATGCGTACTCAAAAAATTAATTTTCCAGACCATCAAACGCTCAGCATTTTCCCCAATGAGCATGCGGATCTGGCGCAAGCGATTGTAGATTTGGGCTTGAAAGGCCATTATCCGGTTATTGTATTGATCGGTGGCCAAATTGATGAACAACAAAGGGAGTTGACGCGGCGTGCCATCCAAGCTGTTTCTAAGGCAGCAGAAGATATGAATGCTGTCGTCATCTGCGGAGGCACAGATATGGGGGTTATGGCTGAAATCGGCCAGGTCAGGTCGCGGAAGGGTTACAAATTCCCATTGGTTGGCATAACGCCTGAAGAATTGGTGACCTGGCCCGGCGGACCACGCGGCACAAAGTTTTTATGGTGGGGGACACAGCGTTGGCAATTGGAATCTCATCATTCTCATTTCATCCTTGTGCCCGGCAGTCAGTTTGGGGATGAGTCTCCCTGGATTGGGAATGCGGCGGCCCTATTATCCAAAGGATACCGGTCTGTGACGATCTTACTCAACGGCGGCGAAGTTTCACGGAACGATATCAGATTGAGTCTGGAGAACGGCCGTCCGGTCATTGTGGTGAGTCGCACAGGGCGTCTGGCAGATGAATTGGCAAGACAGCCGGAGAGGAATAACTTAATTACTGTACTCCCGGCCAACGCGGAGAAATCGATTGCCGAGGCTGTTCAAGTAGCCCTTTCGATGACCGAAAAGGGTTCTCGAACCCCATTGACCCTGCATGAAAAGGTAATTAGTGCAACGTAATTCATGAGCCAATCCTGAATACCTGTTGTGGTTGAATGTATTCCAACTGTCAAACGAGGAGCAAGCTATGGAAAACCAAATCACATGCCCTGCATGCAAGCGAACGATAACGAATAACACGGTCATCGACTCGGCGGCAAAGGGCGAAAATCATACCATGGGATCGGAGTACGTCATTTGTGAGTGTGGTGAAAGGATCTCGTTTTGGGCCATCACAGCCCAGCTAAGAGACCAGAAAAAGCCTGTTGAAAAAGTCCTGAATTGGTTTCGTAGCTTCTCCAAGGGTTGATCGTCACTGCTGAAAGACAAGAATGCCTCAGTGGGATCGAACAAAACACAGAAGAAACGCTTGATAATGTGGTCATGCGGAATGCTGATTGCATAACTACGGAATGGAGATCGACATGAGAACACTTTATGGACCACTCTTTACCTTACGACCTTATGAGCGGGGAATCCAGGAAACCCTGGGAAAGTACAGCCGGTTTGTGATGCCGGGTCCAGGAATGCAACTCCCGTTTGTTCACATCACACGCGTGCGCGATATCCGTGAACATACCATGGATATCGAACCTCAACCCGTGATCACCAAAGATAATGTTGAAATTACGGTGGATGGCGTGATGTGGGTGCACCCAACCGGCGATGAAGAAAGCATCAAGCGTACTTTTTATAATATCGACAATTGGAAACGCGCTGTCGTCCAATTGGCGATGACGAATCTGCGTCAGGAGTTTGGCGAATTATCTCTGGATGAGAGCCTGGTCGCGCGCGAGAAAATTGCCAGTAATCTGCAGCGGATCCTGAACACCTTCGCCGTCGAATGGGGGCTGACGGTCAGCAAAGTGGAAATTCGCCTGATCGACCCACCCGATGATATCAAGAAAGCCATGCATAAACAGAAGACAGCCGAACAAGAGCGGCGCTCTATGAAGTTGCTGGCGACGGGTGAGTTCGAAGCGGCCGAACAACAAAAGCTGGCGATTGTCCAGCGGGCTGAGGGGGAACGCGAGGCAGTCATTCAGGTTGCACAAGGCAAGGCGGAGGCGATACGCCTGGTCAACGAAGCTGCTGAAAAGTACTTCGTTGGCAATGCCCA
>JAICQC010000383.1 GCA_025938055.1 Anaerolineales bacterium
TACCCACCGTAATTGCATTGGTTCGCAGCATGGGGTAACAAAAAGAATTTCACGTTACAATCATCATGAATGACCGCCTTTGTTCAAATCGTTGTTAACGTCCCGGCAGTATCAGGGATCTTTGATTATTCCGTCCCGCCGTCTCTATCAGGGAAGGTGGGTGTCGGGCATCTCGTCCTCGCGCCGTTCGGCAAGCAGACCGTGCAGGGCGTGGTCTTTCGCTTCATCGACCAGCCGTCCGTCCCCGAAGTCAGAGAGATCATGGAGTTGGTCGACCCCGCGCCGGTGATGACTCAGGCGCAGATCGCGCTGGCTGAAGCGATGGCAGAGTATACGCTGGCGTCACTTGCCTCTATTGTCAGCTTATTCCTGCCTGTTGGCTTGAGCCAGGAAGCAGATGTCCATTACCAGCTACGAAGTACTGAGTATGAGGAAAGCACATCCTCGGTTGCGAACCGCCTCCTCAAATTGCTTGGCGAGCGCGGTCCCTTACGCGGTCGTCAAATCGACTCTCATTTCCGCAACGTGGACTGGCGTAAAGTTGCCTCGTATCTGGTCAAGAAAGGCGTGCTGGAATCCAGGTCGGTGCTGCCGCCTGCACGTGTCCGGACGAAATACATCAAGACCGCGCAACTGGCAGTCCCGCCGGAAATCGTGGAAGCGGAAATCGATACCCTGGGCAAGACCGAATCCACACAGGCGCGACGAAAAAAGGCGTTGCAGTTCTTAATGCACGTGAAGGATGCCGTCAATGTCTCATGGATCTATGCGGAGAGCGGAAGTCACCTCGCCGACCTGCAGGAGCTGGAAGAACGCGGACTGATACGGCTGTTCGAAACCGAGATATTTAGAGATCCCCTGGAGAAAACAGGAATACAGCAGGACAGCTTTACAAGCAAAGAGGACATCGAATTAACGGCAGAACAGAACCTCGCCTTACAGGAAATTGTCCAATCCATCTCTTCCCTTGAGACGCACCAACCTTTTCTGTTGCAGGGTGTAACCGGCTCTGGCAAGACGGAAATCTATCTGCGTGCCACGGAGGAAGTCATCCGGCGCGGGAAACAGGCGATCATCCTCGTGCCCGAGATCGCGCTGACGCCGCAAACTGTTCACCGTTTTTTGAGTCGTTTCCCCGGGCAGGTGGGGCTGGTCCATTCGAAACTGTCGGAAGGGGAACGTTACGATACCTGGCGGCGTGCCCGCGGCGGTCTGTTGAAGGTGATCATCGGTGCGCGCAGCGCCTTGTTCTCGCCTTTGCCAAACATCGGTCTGATCGTTGCGGATGAGTGTCACGACTCCTCCTACTATCAAGCCGACCCGCCGTTCTATCACGCAGTGATCTCCGCGCAAATCTATGCGCGATTGGCAGGTGCAGTCTGCATCCTTGGGAGTGCAACGCCCACGGTCGTGCAGCGCTATCAAACTGAAGAACGAGCAGGAGATAATGGATTAAGGCGACTGGAATTGCCCCGACGGATTTTCGAAGCAGGATTGCCGCCCGTCCAGGTGGTGGATATGCGTGATGAACTGAAGGCGGGTCAGCGCGGGATCTTTAGCCGTTTCCTTCTCAAGGAGCTTGCATCCACGCTGGAACGCGGTGAGCAGGCGATCCTGTTCCTGAACAGGCGCGGCACCGCCACTTACATCTTCTGCCGCGATTGCGGACACGTTCTGCGCTGCCCGAACTGCGATACGCCATTAACACTCCATATTGAGGAAAAGGAACACCTACTCTGTCATCACTGCGGCTATGAACGCGGAAAGCCGCATACCTGTCCTTCCTGCGGCGGCAGGCACATCCGTGAATACGGGCTGGGAAGTGAGCGGGTGGAAACCGAGGTTAAATCCCTGCTCCCGCAGACGCGTACCCTTCGCTGGGACTGGGAGACCACACGTGAAAAACATTCCCACGAAATGATCCTGACCCATTTCGCCGCGCACCGCGCCGACGTATTGATCGGAACGCAGATGCTCGCCAAAGGACTCGACCTGCCACTGGTGACCCTGGTCGGGATCGTCCTCGCAGACGTCGGCTTATATTTGCCCGATCCATTTGCGGGGGAGCGTGTCTTCCAGGTGCTGACTCAGGTGGCAGGGCGTGCCGGTCGCAGCGAGCGCGGTGGTAAGGTCATCCTCCAGACCTTTGATCCCGCCAATCAGGTGATTCAGTCCGCGGCGCGGCATGATGTGAATGGCTTTTACCAGTATGAACTGGAACAACGCAGGCGGCTGGGATATCCGCCCTTCTCGCGCCTGGTGAGGCTGGAATTCCGCCACCGGGATGCATCTACGGCGCGCGCAGAAGCGCAAAAGCTTGCAGGCAAACTCGGAGAATTACTCGTCAGCGGGAATTGGAAACAGACCACAATGATCGGTCCAGTGCCATCCTTTTTTGCGAGGCTGGGAGGATACCATCGCTGGCAGATCATCCTGCGCGGTCCCGAGCCTGCCTCGGTACTGAGGGAAGAACCTGTAAGCCGCTGGCTGGTGGATTGGCGGGTTGAAGCAGACCCGATAAGTTTGCTATAATCAATTGATTGATATCGTTGCGAGGAGCGCTTGTCCCTCTTACGATTTTTGAGAGCGAAAAGCATATTTGTAGCGACAATAAACATAGGAGAATGCATCATGGAATCTTTTTCACGCGGCTGGTCTTTTCTGCAACAGGCATGGAGCATGGCATTCAAGGATAAGGACCTGATCAAGCCGTCCATCTATGCGTTGATCGTTGGAAGCATCGTTTCTGTGATCGGTGCGATCCCGATCGTTATCGTTGCTTTTTTCCTCGGTGACGCCGGGCGCATCGGTCAATTCATCCTGGCGGTGATGGGCGCGTTCCTGGTCTTTGTAAATTTTGTCATTACGTATGTCTTCTCCGGGATGACGGTCTATCTGATCTATGAGTATCTCACCAAAGGCGATGGGCGCATGAGCACAGCCTGGTCCATCGTCCGGCGGGATTTCTTCGATCTGGTCATGCTGGCGGCAGTGTCCACCGGCGTTAACCTGTTGAAAAACGCGGCACGCAGGAATCGCAGGGGCGGTGGGATCGCTGCAGGTCTCATCAGTGCCGCAGCGGGCTTGCTGGAAGTCCTCTGGACGGAAGCTGCGTTCCTGATCCTGCCCGCGATGGTGATCGAAGACATGAACCTCTCGAACGCTGCCAAGCGCGTCGCGCAGATCGTGAAGGATAATTTATTACTTGTGGGTATCAGCACCGTGGGCGTGCGTGCGGTCACCGGGTTGATCGGCTTTCTTCTTGGCTTTGGCGGCGCGGTATTGGGCTTTGGAGTCGGTTATGGCATCATTGCGATGCTCGGTTCCGGTGCGCTTGGCTTGGTCGTTGGAGTTGGACTGGGCGTTCTGATCTTCCTGCTCTTTACGATGGTCGGTAATGTGATTGGCACGTACACATCCACGGCGTACCATACCTGTCTGTATCTGTGGGCACGCAACGTGGAAGTGGCTCAAAGAGCAAAGCAGCCGATTCAGGTGAGTGCGCCTGCACCTCTGGCAGCCGTGTTGGGATAAAAATAACCTCTCTTTCTCACCTGCACTGCATCGAACGCAGTGCGGTGCAAGTGTCTTTCTCTTTTCTCCGTCTGAAAAGAAGAGAGAGGAAAGAAAGATCATTTAGAATCTTTTCAAGGATCTGCATGCAACCACAACGACCAAAAGAACCCCGCCGTGAGATGATCACCTGGGAAGAGGTGGATCGTCTCATCGATCATCTCATTCCGCAATTCCGCCGTGAATTCACCGCGATGGTCATGATCACACGCGGTGGAGTCATCCCCGGCGGCTTGCTTGCCGAAGCGATGGATATTACCCACATCCTGACCGCCGCCGTGGATTTCCCCGCACAGACGGCGAGTGAAAAAGCCAAGTTGATCGCCTGGCCTCAATTCATTCAATTCCCCGCAGACGATAAAGTGCGCGGCAGGCCCACGCTCATCGTGGACGACGTCTGGGGTTCGGGGCGGACGATCACGGCTGTGAAGAATCGGGTTTCTGCGGCAGGCGGGTTTCCCGAAACGTGTGTACTGCATTTCAACCCCTATCGCAACCTGTTTGGGCGCACCCGTCCGGACTACTTTGCGGCGGTCACCGACGCCTTCATTATTTACCCGTGGGAGATCGACCGGGGTCCGGACCAGGTTCTACTGGGCAGTATATAGTCTTTGACCTCGGAACGTAACCGACTTAAAAAGAAAGCGGACGTTTATGAACGTCCGCTTTTTGTCTTGCCTGGGACCTGACGCCGGTTACAGCTTAAGATAACTCTTCGAAGTTCAAGATGCTCAGGTACAGCTCGTCGTCGGTCGCGTCCTTGACGAAGTCAATCGTGACTTCTGTGGGGAAGCCCAGTGCTGGATCATACGTTGCGGTCACCTCATCGGCTTCACCATTGATGCCCGCTTCAAGCTCCGTAAACATGCGGTCGATCGTGGCGTATTTTTCGAAGAGTTCGAGATTAGCCGGATCGATCTCTTTTCCACTTTGATATTCCATCGAAACGATCTCGCCGTCCTGCACCTCAATCACCAGCGGCATATCCTGGCTGAATATGCAGAAACA
>JAICQC010000478.1 GCA_025938055.1 Anaerolineales bacterium
GGATATGAGTAAGGTCCGAGGGGCGCACATCTGCTCGTTGCAAGCCCGCGAGCAGGTGTTCATGGGATGTATCCGTACCTGACCCCGCATCGATCAACACACAGTACTCACCCTTTTGCACAACATACACATACGCCCAGAAGTTCGGGAAAGCCTCCAGCGGGATGCGATGAATCTTTGCGGCGTTGGACGTTTCAAAAAAAGCGAAGGCTGCTCTGTCGCTCATTTGAGCAGCCCATTCAACAATAGATTCGAATAGTTGTCGGCGATCTCCTCGATTTCCAAAGGACCTTCCGGACGATACCAGGTGATCGTCCAGTTCATGATCCCCAGGATGGCGCGTGCTGCCAGCGCCGGGTTATCACATTGGAAACGTTTTGAGGCGACACCCTCCTCCAGCACGCCGCGCCACAAGGCTTCGAATTTGTCGCGGTTGGGCACATGGCGGGCGTGTTGTTTGCGCTCCAACGAACGATGCTCGAAGAGCAGGACAGCCGAAAGGTCCGTGTTCTCGGTGAGGATCTGCAAATAGGCGCGGATCATTTCCCGAAGCTTTTTGTCGGCGGAAATGTCTTGATCGGAGATTACGGAAATGCGTTGAAGCAGAAGTTCGAGGGCGCGGTCCAGCAGGGCAAGCAGAATCTCCTGTTTGGAGGCAACATGATGGTAGAGGCTTGGCTTTTGCAGGTTCACCGCTTTGGCAATATCCTGCATCGAAGCGCCGTGAAAGCCTTTCTGGCGAAAGACCTGCGCCGCGGCTTCGAGAATCGTTTCTCTTGTCATTAGGCTCTCCCTACCGAACGGTCGGTTGTCTTATCATACTGCGGCTGGTGGCGCGTGTCAAGGTTCGGTACAATCAAACTGGTTATAGCCCATTGGTGAGGAGACACATCCATGAAATACTTCGTGACAGGGGCAACTGGCTTTGTAGGTGGCGTACTGGCAAGAAAACTACGCGAGCAGGGACATGGCGTGCATGCCTCTGTGAGGGATCTGAACAAAGCCAGCGATTTGCAAGCCATCGGCGTGAAACTGTTCAAAGGAGATGTGACAGACAAGGAGTCCATGCGGGAAGCGATGCAGGGCGTGGACGGCGTCTATCACGTTGCGGGCTGGTACAAGATCGGGACGAGGGATAAGAGCGACGGCGAGAGGGTGAACATACAAGGCACGCGCAACGTTCTGGAACTCATGCAGGAGCTGAGCATCCCCAGAGGGGTATACACCAGTACCTGTGCGGTCAACTCAGACACGCACGGGCAGGTTGTGGACGAAAGCTATCATTTCAGCGGGAACCATCTCAGCGAGTACGACCGGTCCAAAGCCGTCGCGCATGAGATCGCAAAGGAATTCATTGCGAACGGTCTACCCCTCATCATCGTGATGCCCGGGCTTATTTATGGACCGGGCGATACATCCGAGCTGCGGACGAACGTCCTCAGCTTCCTGAAGGGGCAGCTTCCCATGCTCCCCGACCAGACCGCCTACTGCTGGGCACACGTCGAGGATATTGCCGAAGGGCACATCCTGGCGATGGAAAAGGGCAGGCTCGGGGAGACCTACATCATCGCAGGCGAACCCCACACCACGGTGGAAGCCTTCCAGCTTGCCAGCGAGGTCTCGGGGAAGCCGGCGCCGAGGGCAGTTTCGCATCGGGTCTTTCGGGCGTTGTCCGTGCTGGTGAGACCCTTCGACGCGCTCGTGCCGTCCATCTACACGTCTGAGGGGCTGCGCGTGATTGCAGGTGTGACCTACCTTGGCGATAACAACAAAGCCAGACGGGAACTGGGCTATCAGCCGCGTCCCCTCCGTGAAGGATGGGGTGAAACCCTACGTCATGAGATGAAATTGCTTAGTTTGAATCAAGCATAAAGATGCTATAATTATTTCTATGGAAACAACTGATTTTCAACCAACGAACGCTCAGTTAACTCCTGAAACAACCACCCCATCGACAGAGCAGGAACAGAAAACAAAACGCATCATGATCGCCGTCATCGCCGGTGTGGTCATTTTTTTGATTCTTCTGGTTCTTGCGATAGTTTACCTGCTGCAGCCGGGCACTCCTACCGACCGTATCCGCGATGTATTCATCATCATCGTTGCCTTTGAAACACTGTTGATCGGTGTTGCACTGATCATCCTCATTGTCCAACTGGCAAGCCTGATCAACCTGCTGCAGAACGAAGTGCGCCCCATCCTGAACGCCACCAGCGAGACCGTCAACAACTTGCGCGGCACAGCCGAATTCCTGGGAGAAAACATGGTCGAGCCGGTCATCAAACTTAATGGCTATCTCGCCGGTATGAGCCGCGTGATAGAATTAATGGGTATCAAGAAGAAGTAAACTGGCAGGTTCTTTCGAGCAATCTACGCATTTTGCAAAAATGTGAGATGAAATTCACGCACAACATTTCAAATCGTTTGATAACCAGAAGGAGGTTACCATGTCTGACCGTGATGAGTTTGGCGCTTTTCTCGTGGGCTTCATTGTTGGCGGGCTCTCGGGTGCTGTTGTTGCCCTGCTGTTTGCGCCCCAAACGGGTGAAGAGACCCGCGCCCTGATCAAGGACAAGTCCATTGAGTTGCGCGATAAAGCACAGATCACTGCTGAAGAAGCGATCGCGCGCGCCGAAGCCGCTGCGGCGGATGCCCGCGCCCGCGCTGATGACCTCGCCAGGCAGCTGCGCGAACGTGGACACGAAGTGATGGATGACGCCCGTGAGCGCGGTAAGAGCGCAGTGGATGCCGTCCGCAGCAAGGTAGGCCGCAAGGCTGACGAAACCAGCGAGACCGCTGCCGGATAAATTCCATGATTGGATAAGGCAAGGGTTTGACCCTCGATGTGGTCAAACCCTTGTTTTTATTTATGAAAACCATCCTGCGGTTCTTCTTCCGCCTGCTCTATCATCAATTTGCGTTCACCTACGACCTGGTCGCGGCGGCGGTGTCGTTCAATCGCTGGAAACACTGGGTCCTCAACGTGGCGCCGTTTATTGAGGGACATCGTATCCTGGAGATCGGGCACGGACCTGGTCATTTGCAGCGCCTCCTGCGGGAGCGAGGGCTGGATGCCGTGGGAATCGACGAATCGACGCAGATGGGTCGTCTCGCCAGGCGAAACCTCAGGCGAGCATCTCATTCCAACACATCCAATCGATCTTCATCTCAACGAATTGCCTATGCGCAGAGCAGCCTGACCCGCGGCGTAGCACAATGCCTCCCTTTCCCAACAGCTACATTTGATTCCATCATCGCCACCTTCCCTACTGAGTACATTACTGACATAGAGACGCTGGCGGAGGTGAAACGATGTTTATGCACAGGCGGCAGGCTGGTCGTGCTGCCCGTCGCACTGCCCCGGAATCGCTTCCTCGACTGGCTGTTTAAGGCGACACACCAGCGTCCAACAGAAGCAGTGGAGATTATTCAGTCCAGGCTTAAGGAGGCCTTCA
>JAICQC010000400.1 GCA_025938055.1 Anaerolineales bacterium
GAAGTTAATGTAACTACGTGAGCGATTTTGGGCTTATGTTCTATAACGCAAGATGGGTGGATGTTTCGTTGGGGAGATTCGCGCAGGCAGACACCCTCATTCCCGAACAAACTCAAGGGGTACAGGCTTGGGATAGGTACGCTTATACTAGCAATAATCCTGTCAAATATACCGACCCAAGCGGTCATTGGCCTAAGACACCAGATTGGCTTAATCCTTTCTCTTACGATGTTGTTTCAGTCGGAGTGATGTTAAGCCTGAAGGATGTTCCAGGGGTCGAAATCTCTATAATGGCTCATCAGAATTGGGAACCAATTAAAGAGGCCTTCTTTGAAGGAAATTTAGAAGCACTCCAAGAGGCAGATTTTAGTATAAATATTGAGGCTACAATCTCTGGAGGAGCCTCGCTTGAAGCAGATGTGGAAGGAGTTTTTCAAGGCAGTAATGGTACTGTTGAAGATCAAAGCGGTTTGTCATTGATTTCAAATGCAAATGTGCCAGTTAATGTAGGAGCATGTGTTCCCGCCTTGGCGGCCTGTGGTAAAGCAACTGCAGAGCTTGATTTTGTAAACGAAACTGTTGATTCGGTTGGATATCAGTTTGGTATGGGCGAAGGAGTAGATGTTAGTGCAGATTTATTTTCAATATCATTCCCAATTCTCTCTGGAAATATTTTTAAGAATGAATATGAAGGTCCTAATTGGGATAAGTTCTTGGACGAAATAATCAAAGACGTAGCAGAATATGGAGAGTGAACCATGCATTTTGTACAAAGAGGCCTTTTGCCCGCGATAACTGGTTTAGTCAGTTTTGTTCTACCGTTTTGGGTATTAATCTTAGACCTAAGCTATATTTTTAGAAATGTAAACACGCGCATTCCGGAGATATTAGCCCAATCCTCGGTTCCGGTATGGTTGGCTGTAGTGATAATGTTATTCTCTACAATGTTCTTCCCAATATTTTTTGGAATGTTTCTTGCTAGTATTTTCCCTACGATTGAAATCCGACGTGAGGGGCTTTATGCTAGCTACTGGGAATTCTTTGGTTGTAGGGTCAAATGGGAAGAAATTGATAGTCTAGCATATTATTCAAATGGCTATATTGCACTTCGGGTTGATAAACGCGGTCTACCAATACTTAACGGCACGTATTTTTATCGACTACAAGGTAGAATAGCGAAAAGTCGACTACCTACCATCATACTCTCTCCAGGCCTGCAAAAGCGGGATGAAATTATTACAGAAATTATGAAAAAAGGCTCTCCACGCATAATCCAAAAGGAATAAGCTATCGCTGTCACAAGGATCACCGTGGATGTCACGGCGTACATCACGGGGAACGGCACCCACAATCTTGCCTACAGCACCACCAGCACGACGAATGTGAGTTATTCCAGCCGCGAGGGAGTGAACGCGCCACAGTTGGTGATCGAAACGGGTGGAACACCCAGCGGCCCCACCAATACCCCCACGCCGGGACCCAGCCCGACACCATCGAACACGCCTGCCGGACTGACGCAGACACCCACCCGAACACCGACACCATCGCGAACACCGACCACACCTTCCCAGCTGTTCTCCAATGCGACCTTTTGTATGCCTGTCCTGAGCGCAGTCGAAGGGACGGTGATGGGAAGAGAGTCAAGTCCGTCCGGGGAGGGCTGACCGAAGGTCTCAAAAGAAAAGACTAGCCCTGAGAATTTCAGGGCTAGTCGTGATTTATTGTCCAGCGAACATTGCGGGTGGACGTGAGATGATCTTGGGTTTCCTCAGGCGGGAACGAACGGGAGCCAGTTTTCCAACATCAATAAAAACCGCACCTTTTTTAGGAGCCCTTTCAAGCATATAGTTTGTATAGCCCGGATCCTGACGATCCAGCAGGATTACTTCGGCGCCTTTCGGGATGTCCTCACCAAAATCTGGATGGGTAATCAGATAACGAGTGAATTCGGTGAATAATTCTTTGAATTTAGCACGGTAAAATTCGCTCATTTTTTTATCTCCTTGACAAAACGGTCCCGATAGGCGGGCCAATTCTCCAAAATATCTTTTGACCGATCGTTAGAACTTCTTCAATGGTGTAACCTTCAAACCAATCTTTGGGCGAGGCGCTTCGCACACCCCTGGCACCGTCGCACCGACCACGCCCTCCCAGCCGTTCTCGAACGCCAGTGAGCATCCTCTATTGATCGGGTTCGGGCTTCTTCTCAGGTGGTTTGCGATTCTCTAGCCAGCGCTGAAAAGACGCCTGGCTTTCCGCTGATCGCTTACCCAGCAATAGTCCCTCAACGCCAATATCTTCATCCAAATCAGGCCAGTGAAAACCATAGCCTGCCCCTGAGATCTGAACATTGGCGCGCTCTTCCGGGGTTCCATGAGCAAGCCGCGGATACCAGCCAATAGGGACAGAAATAGTACGACCATCTTCCAGGTCCACTGAAAGGGTATCGTCAGTCACCATAACTTTGACTGCCCTAGGCAGCGCGAGCGTCACCATTGCAGAAAGCATTCCATTCATTTCTTAATATCTCCAAATTTTCGGTTGCTGTCCTTTCAATATCACGTAGTTCCTTACGACTAAAACCGTGATTCTCAGCAAGGGAAACCACTGGATCCAGCCAAATCTTGGCGCTCATACTCTCGCGATCTACATGCATATGTCGGGGTTCGGCACAATCGTAGGAATAAAAATAAAAACGGTATGGTCCTATTCGCAAAGCTGTTGGCATTGATTATTTCCAGAATGTGATTGGCTGAAAGCAAAGCTTATTATAACCATTTTCCAGTAAGGTCGCTTCTTATATTGATCTGACATTGAACAAACCCGGCGAGGGTCTGCCCTGGCACCGCCCGCCATTATTATCCCTGAAGCGTAGCGGAGTGGGAGGGCAGGTGTGCGAAGCGCCCCAAGCTGGTGATCGAGTACACTGCCTCCACGCCGGAACCTAGCCCGACGCACTCAGTTTCGCGCCGGCGCGTCGCGAAACGCCTGCGGCGATGTGCCCGTGACTTTGTGAAACACACGGCTGAAGTATGCCTGGTCTTTGAACCCAACCTGGCGGGCGATGGCACCCACAGCCTCGCTGGTGTTCAAGAGCAAATGTTTCGACTGAAGCACGCGGTAGCGGTTGAGGTATTCCCAGGGTGAAATGTTCAGCTCGCGGGTGAAGATCCGGCTGAGATAATCCTCGCTCACACCCACGGCTTCGGCGATCTCCCAGCGGGAGAGCGAGCGGGTATAGTTCTGGTGCAGGTAGGCGATTGCCTGTTTGACGAGGGCGCTGGTGTGCGCGGGCAGGCTCTCGATACCGAAGATGAGTCGGTTCATCGCCCGAACTGTTTCCGCCTCGGACCATATCCCCTTGGTTTGCAGCATCACGTTCGTGTGCTGTTCGATCTGCCGGACGTCCTCCAGGCTAAGCATCCGGTTGCTCAGCACGATGACCGGGACCTGGCGCAGGCGCGGGTCGGCGCGCATCCGGTCGAGCACGTCCGCGCCGCTCAACTCCGGCATCACGTAATCGAGCAAGACCAGGGAAGGAGTTTCGTTCTCCATCATCGCTAATGCCGTTTCGCCATTTTCTGCCAGGCAGATGGAATAACCGGGCAAACCTTCCTGTACCAGCGTCTTGTGGGATTCTCTTGCCCTGGGGTCATCGTCTACGATCAGCACCGGACCTGTGCCCTGAGCGGGACTGATGGCGAGGATCGCATCCAGCAGCGTTTTTGCATTCGATGATTTCACAACGAAACCGGTCATCCCCGTTCTTTCCTCGGCAGGTTGACCGTACAGGATGAACGGCGTTTGGTTCAGGTTTGGATAATGCCGCAGACGGCGCACAAGAGCCCAGTCATTCGGCTGCGCATTGGATAAATCCCATGCCAGCGCAACGGGCTTCGTACGGCTTACCGCGGCTTCCAAATCCTCATGACTGCGTAACTGGAAGATCTCCAGCTTCTGGCGCTGGCACATCTCGATGATTTCCGGCGCCGGTTCAGGGTGCGAAGAAACGAGCAGCAACACCGAAAGACCCTCCAAATGTTTGGCAGGCTTCTCCTGGTCGAGCGCAGGGAGGGGCAGGTAAATGTGGAAGGTGGAACCCTGCTCCAGCTGGGTGTCCAGATTCATCGTGCCGCCGTGCAGTGCAACCAGATGGCGCGTGATCGAGAGTCCCAGCCCGATTCCCCCTGCGATGCGGCGGTTGTCATTGATCGTCACAAAAGGTTCGAAGATACGGTCCTTTTGTTCCGCGTCGATGCCCAGCCCGGTGTCACTCACCCAGAAATGGATCTGCGGCGGCGCCACCTCTGCACCCAGCGTGATCAGCCCCCGCTCCGTATATTTCCTTGCATTGCTCAGCAGGTTCAGGAAGA
>JAICQC010000460.1 GCA_025938055.1 Anaerolineales bacterium
CAAGAATCGACCTGAAACCTCAAAGCGATATTCCTCGCCAAATATCAACACATTAGCAGCCTGCCCATCCAAGTCCAGTATTCGAAATGAAAGGATCTCTGCCCCTTGTGTTGGGTAAACTATCGTTGTTTGGGGGACAAGAGCGGAATCAAAATAATCCTTTTTGTCTTCGTGAGGGGGTTCACTTACTTGTGATTCCAGCCGCAAATTAGCGAGGTCGGCGTCTAATTGATCCACCTCTTTATATTCCTGTACCAGGGTTGCCTGCTCTTCCAGAGGAGCATAAATTAACTTCTGATAGGCACGCACAACCTGTAAGGGCTGAGCATACAGCAGTCGTACCCCGTGTTCCACTAACAAAGCCTTGTCGCACAATTCAACGATCTGGGAACCTGAATGAGACACAAATAAGATTGATGTACCCATTCTCTTGAGCTCTTCCAGGCGTGCGAAGCATTTGCGTTGGAATCGTTCATCACCAACAGAAAGCGCTTCATCTACAACCAATATGTCCGGATCAACCATAGCCTGAACCGAAAACGCCAGCCGCACGACCATCCCGCTCGAATACATCTTTACCGGCAGTTCGATGAACTCGCCGATATCGGCAAAGGCGGCGATCTCGTCAAAGCGCGCGTCGATCTCCTCGGTGGAAAGCCCCAGGATGGCGCCGTTCATATAGACGTTCTCGCGCCCGGTGAACTCCGGGTTGAAGCCGGAGCCCAGCTCCAGCAGCGCCGCAATGCGCCCGCTGGTCTGCACCGATCCGCCCGTCGGGTTGAGCGTCCCGCAGATGATCTGCAGCAGGGTGGACTTGCCAGACCCGTTCCTGCCGATGATCCCGACCGTCTCCCCTTTTTTTACCTCGAATGAAACATCCCTTAACGCCCAGAACTCATGATAATAAGTTGCAGGGGGCTTACCGGTCAGCCTTTGCAGCCTGGGGAAAATGAACTGCTTGAGCCGGTCCGACGGTCGGTCATAGATCAGGTAGGTTTTGCTCAGATGTTCGACCTTGATGGCAATATCGCTAGAGGACATCCGCAAACCCTTTACGCACTTTTTGGAACCACCAGAAACCTGCGAAGGCGATCACAAAGCTTGCCAACAGGGCGATGAGCATGGCGGTCCAATCTGGCAGCTCGCCAAGGATCAGGGACTTGCGGCTTTCCGTGATGATCAGCACCAGCGGGTTGAGCTTCAGCCAGATCTGGTATTCCTCGGGCAGCGAAGAGACCGGGAAAAACACAGCGGAGACGAACATCAGCAGGGTGGTCAAGAGTCCGGTCACCTGCCCGATATCGCGCACATATACACCGAGCGCCGCCAGGAACCACGAAATGCCCATACTAAAAAAAATGAGGGGCAGCAGTACCAGAGGAAAGAAGATGATGGTCCAGGGCAAGGTGAAATTAATGAGAAGCTGTGCCAGCAACAGCACGATCAGGCTGATGATAGTATGGAAGAACGCTGAACCAAAGGCAGCCCAGGGCAGGATCTCCAGCGGAAAGACAACTTTTTTTACATAATTCCCGTTCGAAGTAACCAGCGCAGGCGAGCGGTTCACGATCTCCGAAAAGAGCCCGAACACGATCATCCCCGCAAAGAGCATAATGGCAAAATCGTACCTGCTTTCATCCGCACCCAACCCCCAGCGGGCGTTGAACACCACAGAAAAAACAAAGGTATAGACCATGAGCATCACGAAGGGTGTAATGAACGACCACGCCAGCCCGATCAGCGAGCCTCGGTATCTGCCGTCAATTTCCCGCCGTGCCATCTGCCAGATCAGCCTGCGGTTGTGCCATAAACTGGCAAACATCGCACCCGGCGTAGCCGGATGCTCCTTATGGGGATTCATGAAATGCTCCACGATGCTGATTAATCCATCAAAACGGCTTGCATTATAACGCATTAAGCTCCCGTGCCTTTCAGCGCCTGGGAGTGTCTAAAATCAGAAACAACATGTCATTCTACCGAAGGACACCGGTACGGTGTGAGCGACCACAGGGACGAAAGAACCCCAGCGATATAGAGCCGAAAGGCTCTATATCGCTGGAGACCTTTCACTTCGTTCAGGGTGACCCTACCTCTTTTGTCCTCGAAATTAGGTACTCCCCGGAAATGCCTTTGAACGGGCACAGGTTTGATACATGATACAATTTATCGCTTTTCTCATAAGATCCTGAGCCTTTCCGCAGAATTCAGAGTACACATCATCATTTCTGTTCCGTAAAACAGGCAATGCGCGGTACTGATACGAGGAGGACGCCCATGTTAAATGAGGACCAACAAGCTGACGCTGTAGACAAATCTCTATCCTTCAAAGATTGGCTTAAGGCGCAGGTGGATGCCGAAACCTACTGGTTCCACCGGATCGAGCTGGCGCCTGATCTGATTACCCCCGGCTGGTCTGACCCCAAAACAGAAAAACTGCCTTTCTTTGGTTTACCAGATGATCTGACCGGCATGCGTGTGCTCGATGTGGGCTGCGCCGAAGGGTTCTTTTCCTTCGAGGCGGAGCGGCGCGGGGCGCGGGAGGTGGTTGCTATCGACTCCTACCCGGAATCGGTCCGGCGCTTTAATATCTGCCGCAATGCACTCAATTCGAAAGCCACCGCATACTTGTGCAATGTATATGATCTAAACGTGCGCGCATTCGGCACGTTCGACATGGTCTTTTTCTTTGGCGTGCTGTATCATCTGCGCAATCCCATCCTGGCTCTGGAAAAGATCTTTAACGTCTGCACCGGCACCCTGCTGATGCAGACGGCGGGCATGGCGGAGATCCCCGGTAAAGAAAACGTCCCCCTGGCTGAGTTCCATCCCTTTGGCATCCAGAGTGGCACGCCCGAAAACCCCCTGTTCGACCCCACCGTTTTCTGGCTGCCGAATGTGGAGTGCACGCGCGGGCTGGTCAGCCACGCGGGATTCCAGAACGTGGAGGTGCTCTCCACTGACAGGGCAGGCACGGTCCTGCGTGCTGAGTCTCCCACCTGGGCGCCCGCTGAGCGCCCGGACGATATGAAGGCGCCCTGGTCGTGAGTGCGTGTCTGAAAATTTGTCACTATAGGAGTGATTGGGCAAACTTGTCGGATGACCCAATCTCAACAAATTTACTCAACCATACCTGCCCGCCGAAGCAAAAACTGGTCGTCCAAAGGAAGTCAACAAAGCCAGATGAATTTTAGTTGGATGACGAGGATGACAAAGATAACGGAGACCATCCCGAAACAATATGGAAACGAACCAGCCTAAGCCTCTCTTTCTCATTGGAAATAAGCGCTCAGGTACATCGCATCTCGTACGACTGCTAAATCTTCACCCGCAGATATTTGTGACTCATGAATCTGACATTGTGTGGATCCTTTATCAAATGAAGCGAGGGGAAACGTCGCACGGTTATCGGTGGGATGGGCCGCGGGGAATGGAAGCCACACTAGAAGCCTGTAAAGATATTCTGGAAGGGAATGTAAAAAATATAGCAGAGGGCCGGAACATCCCGGAGGTTTTCTTTCAGGTGGAAGAGCTGCTCATGAAGAAGGGCTCAAAGGTCCAAAAACCACACAATAAAACAA
>JAICQC010000273.1 GCA_025938055.1 Anaerolineales bacterium
GAGAGTTGTTTTTCTTCCAGCACTTCGTTGAAAGCCAGGGCGAACTCGTTCTTTGTCATGCTTACTGCTCCGTTACTCCTACCGCTTACCTTACTGAAAACTAGACTTCGAATGGTTTTACAAGCTGAAATCAGAATTTCAAGTTCAAAGAATTTTGCGGTACTGTGTATTACAAGCAGAAAAGTGGGGGTTGCCCACTTCTCGGTGCGTGCGGTGATCGATTCGTCGTACAAGGCTATTTTAGCATAGCCGATTAAATCGTGCAAGATATAATAGTCAGAATGTCTCTTAGAAACCTCGATAAAGCTGCTTTACGCGGCGAACCCTCGTACGTGTGGCGGGCAGGGCAGCAGCGCCGGCTGGA
Organism: Anaerolineales bacterium; assembly: GCA_025938055.1. Next base: position 365 of record JAICQC010000273.1, read on the forward strand.
GATGATCGTCCGGACGGCGGGGGAACGCATCAAAGGGCGCATTCTTGAAAATGGGTGCGGCGTGGGGATGTATGTGGAGCACCTCTCACCTTTCAGCGGAAATGTGATCGGACTGGAATACGACTTCGAGCGGGCTGCCGAAGCTCACAGGAATTCCTCATACATTATCAACGCTGCGGGAGAATGCCTCCCGCTTCCTTCCGGGACCTTCGACCTGATCCTCAGTCACGAAGTGATCGAGCACGTCCAGGATGACCGCGCCGCGATCCGCGAGATGGTTCGCACACTCCGAGGACCCGACCCTGCGTCGGGAAAGCCCGGCGGACGTATGTTGATCTTCGCTCCAAATCAGGGATATCCGTTCGAGACACACGGTATTTACTGGGGTGGAAAATATCATTTTGGAAACAAGCTCTTCATCAATTATCTGCCGCGCGTTCTGCGAAACAAACTTGCCCCGCATGTGCGTGTTTATTCAAAAAGGGATTTGCAGAAACTTTTCGCAGGCTTACCCGTTAAATTCATCGAGCAGACGATCATCTTCGGCGCATACGATAACATCATTGCGAGATTTGGATCGCTCGGAAAGCTCTTGCGCCGTGGATTGCAATTCCTGGAAAGAACACCGTTGAAAATATTTGGGCTGTCTCATTTTTGGGTTGTGGAAAAACTGTAGAGGTGAACATGGGAACGAATAAAAATAAGAATTTCTTAAGAATTATGAGAAACCTGATGGAAATCAAATAGAATCGGCTCACTTAGGGAGTAGCCATGGCGCCTTTCGCGCCATCGGTTAGTCGTCAAGACAGAGCCTATGCTGGCTCTCGGCTAACCGTATGTGTGGACGTAGAACACTACTGGCGAGACTATCACGACATAGACCGTGGAGTCTCGCTTTTTCATTTCTCACGGTCAAAATTACAACAGGAGAGAACTATGTTTGCAGAATCAATTTGGCTGTGGGTCGGTTTCAATCTTTTTGTGCTGGCTTTGCTCGCTCTGGATCTGGGTGTATTTCATCAGAAGGCACACAAAGTCTCAATCAAGGAAGCAACAATATGGAGCATCATATGGATCAGCCTTTCGATGCTCTTCAACCTGGGCATCTATTTCTTTTGGGATACGTTCGTGCCTGCCAGTAATTATTCCAACAGCGAAGCGGCGCTGGCTTTTTTCACAGGCTACCTGCTCGAAAAATCGCTCAGTGTTGACAATATCTTCATCTTTGTGGTGATCTTCTCATTCTTTGCTGTGCCTGCCGCGTACCAGCACCGGGTCCTGTTCTGGGGAATTATCGGCGCGCTGATCATGCGCGGCACACTCATCGTCATTGGATCAGCGCTCCTAAAGGAATTCCACTGGATTATCTATGTATTCGGCTTCTTCCTGATCTTCACCGGCGTTCGGATGGCAATCCAGCGCAATGAGGAGGTGCACCCGGAGCATAACCCCGTGGTAAAGATTTTGCGCCGGGTCATGCCGGTCACCGAGAACTATGAGGGCGAACAATTTTTCGTCCGCCGGCTGGGGAGGCTCATGGCAACGCCGCTTTTCCTCGTCCTGCTGATCGTGGAAAGCACCGATCTGATCTTCGCGGTCGATTCAATCCCTGCGATTTTCGCTGTGACGGATAATCCGTTTATCGTTTATACATCGAACGTTTTTGCCATCCTTGGATTACGTTCGCTCTACTTCCTCCTGGCTGGCGTCGTGGACAAGTTTCACTATTTGAAACTTGGGTTATCGGCAGTTCTGGTTTTTGTGGGCATCAAAATGGTCATCGCGGATCTTTACAAGATCCCGATCGGCTTGTCGCTCGCGGTAATTGCCAGCATTCTCGCGGTTTCCGTCTGGGCTTCCCTCTTGCGCAACAGACGTATGATGGAACTGGAAGAGACAATCAGCCAAAAGCCTTAAAAGCAATTCTGAATCAAGACGCTCCCTCCCTGAGTGGAGCGTCTTGATTCAGAGGTTCCCTGAAGTCATAGATTCCTTCTTTGATTTCCCACCTCTTTTTACAATTCTCACATTCAAGGTAATCTGTATTATCAATCAATGAAGAATGCCCGCAATCGGGACATTTGAAGTAGGAGAAGATATTATCCCAACTGTGCGACGGGATGCTGCTTGTCTGCGGGCTGCGTGCCTTCACAAACACACTGGGAGTGAGCTGCCACCAGGCGCCGGTCCATTGAAACAATGAGTCTAGTAGAACCAATACACTTGTGGGAAAAATCCGCTTGAGAAAGCCTACGCGGAAATGGGAAAGAGTGAGTGTCCTTTCAATTGTGAAGCCCAGGCCCTCCAGCCACTGTCGGACTGCTCTGGGATGAAAATCGAAATTCAATTTCACGAACTCAACAGGCTCCAGCGTAAACGGGCTCCATTTTTGTCTGCCAATTAAGTATCGGAAGATCGCCTTGAGATTCAGTTTATTTGCGTATTCCAGGATAAATGTCCCGCCTGCACCCAGCACATCCCTTACCTGACCAAGCGCCTCCGGCGCGTCAGCCATGTGATGCAGAGTGCGGATCATGGTCGCGGCATCGAACAGACCGGCAACAAACGGCAGGCGGTAGGCGTCCGCGGCAACGTAGATATATTTGTCCGACCTGCCGAGCCGCTGCTGGGCTTGTTCCAGCTGGGTGCGCGAGTAATCGAGCAGGACGATCCGGTCGAAGCCGAGGTAACGCGGCGTGTTGCGTCCAGCGCCCGCTCCAAGTTCCAGCAGGAGCCGTCCGCTTTTAGGGAGCAGACGCTTCAGCGCAATTGCTTCTGTGCGGTCTTCATATTCGCGCCCACCCCGGTCCCAGAAGGAAGTCTGGTAATCGGAGCCTTCATAATCGCAGATGGGAGGATTTGTCATGGGTCGTCGGCTGGTCTCTTGTCCACTTTGTCAATGAAAAATCGGATAGCGGCACAATTGTACACAACTATCCGACCGTTGAACAAATGAGGAGAGGGCTACTTCCCGCTCCATTCTGTCACCACCAGCGCCTCACAGCCATTTCGTAAACATCCTCGCAGATTTCCGCCGCGGGCATCAAATGACATCCATTCGACCTTTGGTTTGAGGGAAATGTCCGTCTGATTATTCGGCGATTTTGTGGGAGGTGAGTATCTTTTTCTTCTTGTGCAGCGCTATCTCTATTACCTCCAGAAAATGCCTCATATGGATCGGCTTCGAGACGTACCCATCACAACCTGCTTCCAGCGCACGTTTTCGCTCACTGGGCAGGGTATGGGCAGTCAACGCATAAAGCGGGATTGCTTTCGTTGCGGAGTCCGCTTTCAACTTCTCAGCCGCCAGCCAGCCGTCCATGCCGGGCATCGTGAGGTCCATCAGGATCAGGTCAGGTTTCTGTAGACGGGCGGCAGCTACGCCATCCCGTCCATTCATTGCAAGGAAAACGTCGTACCCGGCACGTTCCAGAATAAAACGCACCAGTTCATAGTTATCCATATTATCTTCGACGACCAGGATGCTGCCCTTGCTCATGGCGTATAAATATACCGCGTCTCCGTGCAGCGGGCAATGACGTATACCCTTCATGGTCAAAAATTGCGCTTCACACAGAGTCAGAAAGCGCAATTTTTGACCAGGGCATAATATAATCGCGGCGCAATGCGACTCCTCTTCGTGGCAGACGGCCGCTCCCCCATTTCGCAAAACTGGATCCGTTATTTCGCGCATCGCGCGGAACGCGGCAGTGTGGATGAGATCTATCTGGCTTCCACATTTGCCTGCAGGGTGGACTTTCCGCTGAACGGACTTGAGATCATCCCGGTGGCGCTCAGCGGCTTCAGAAAAGCAACCCAGCGCCCGGGCACCGCCTCGGCGCGGACCGTGGGTCTGCGTACCGCCATCCGGCAGTGGTTCGGTCCGCTCACCATTCGCCGCGCGGCACAACGGCTGCGTGAGTTCACAGCGATGGTAAAGCCCGATCTTGTCCATGCCATGCGGATTCCGTATGAGGGCATGATGGCGGCAGACGCATACCAGGGCATCCCGCTGCTCGTATCCACGTGGGGCAATGACTTTACCCTGCACGCCTCCTCCACGCGGCTGATGAAACACTATACGCGCTGGACAATGCAGGTGGCCGACGCCCTCCACGCGGACTGTCACCGCGACGTCCGGATGGCAAATGAATGGGGTTTCGGGCAGAGGAAACCTGCTCTGGTGGCGCCGGGTAATGGAGGAATCCGCAGCGACGTTTTTTATCCTCCTGAATTTCCCGTTGAAGAGCCGGTCATCATCAACCCGCGCGGCTTCCGCCCGTACGTTCGCAACGACGTTTTTTTCAAAGCGATACCACTTGTTTTAGCGAAACAACCTCGGGCAAAATTCGTGTTTGCTTTGATGGCGGGTGAAAGGCAAGCCGAACAGTGGAGTAGAGAGTTAGGGATTGCTGATTCGGTTGAATTGTTACCCCCAATGCCGCATGTCAAAATGGCAGAAACATTCCGTCGCGCCCAGATTGTTGCCTCGCCAAGCATTCATGATGGCACACCAAACTCCCTGCTTGAGGGTATTGCCTGCGGCTGCTTCCCCGTGGCAGGAGACCTGGAATCCATCCGTGAATGGATCAGACCTCAGGAAAACGGACTGCTGTTTGATTCGACAAATCCTCAGTCCGTCGCGGACTCCATTTTGACAGCCATCAAAAATAAAAACCTGCGGGACAAAGCCGCAGGCTTAAACCGAAACATCATTGCCGACCGGGCAGAGTACAAACACAATATGCAAAGAGCGGGGGAATTCTATGAAAGGCTTTTAGCCCAATCAGCACGCTCCACGTAAGGAATATTACTCCTCCACCCGCGGCTCACGCATGTATTCGAGTCTCTGCCGCAGTTCGATCTTGCGCTCATCGGCAGCGTGGCGGACTTCGTTGAAGAAATTCTCGCCTCGGATGCGCAGGTCTGCGCGCAGCTGTTCACCCGTCTCTGGCGCCATCAACAGCGCAATGGTCGAGCCGACCAGTCCTCCGACCGTAATACCGATCAAAAACCCAAACATCTTTCTCATGTGATTCTCCTCTTTTCATCACTACATACCAGAACTGCAGTGACTGAATTTTATTAAAATTATTATACTGCCACTTACGCGGTTAATTCAATTTTTCACAACGAATTGCACTTGGGAATGTTATTCCTATAAAACACTTGCGCGTTTCAGCATATCCGAAAAACGAAATTTGTGGAATAATCAGATTGCCGCGCGTATCCGCTCTGTGTGAACGCGACGGCATATCTCACTCAAAGCTGTCACGTCGCGGCAAAGGGGCTTCGCAGCCGCACCAAACGGCTCCTACCTATTCGGAGGATACCATGTCTACACCTGCTCCCATTTCCACCAGCGCGCCCACGCGCAAAAAAGTCACTACGCTTACGTATCGCCAGAAAAAAGAACGCGGCGAGCCAATCACCATGCTGACCGCCTACGATTACCCCACCGCCATGGCAGTCGACCGGGCTGGGATCGATTCCATTCTGGTCGGCGACTCGCTGGCAATGGTCGTGCTTGGCTACGAGAACACTCTGCCTGTTACGATGGAGGAGATGCTCCATCATTGCCAGGCGGTGGCACGCGGCGCAAAAACTGCACAGCTCATCGGCGATATGCCGTTCATGTCCTACCAGGTCTCTGTGGAGGAAGCCACGCGCAACGCGGGGCGCTTCCTGCAGCAGGGCGGCATGGACGCGGTCAAGCTTGAAGGTGGGCGCGAACGTGCCGATGCGATCCGCTCGATCACCAGCGCGGGAATCCCGGTGATGGGGCATCTGGGTCTCACGCCGCAGTCTGTCAATCAACTGGGCGGGTTCCGCGCCCAGGGCAAGACCGCCGGCGCCGCCAAACGACTGGTGGAGGATGCGCTCATCATCGAAGAGGCAGGCTGCTTCAGCGTTGTGCTGGAATCCGTCCCGGCACGGCTGGCAGAACTTATC
>JAICQC010000480.1 GCA_025938055.1 Anaerolineales bacterium
CTGGATGATCCGTTTCACCTCTTCCTCCGAGCTATACGCGAGAAGGACTTTTCCAAGCGCGGAGCAGTGTGCGTACAAACGCGCGCCCAGGGAGGTGAGCTCCACTCTCACCGCTTGGCTTCCTTCGAGCTTATCCACATAAACAGCTTGCGTATCATCCAGCACCGCCAAATGGATCGTTTCCTGATAGCGTGCTGCCAGTTCTTCCATCACCGGATGCGCTTCCTGGCGAAGCTCGGTGGTCGTGAGCAGCACTTCGCTCAGGGTCACCAGCCGCCAGCCGAGGCGATAGCGGTTGTCGTCTGTCTTGTTCAGAAAGCCCTGCTTGGCAAGTGATGACATTAAATCATGGGTGCTGGATTTCGCCATCCTCAGCTTCTCTGCTACCTCGCGCACACCCCATTCCGTGTGTTCACGGTCGAAGAGTGCCAGCAATTCGCCTGCTTTCTGGATGGTCTGTAACATAGAGGTCTATTTTGCCTCGCTGGCAGACTTGGCGATCCCCTGCAGGATTTCGGCGCCGAGGTTGGCAGCAGAAAGCCCCCGAAAGAGAAATACAAAATTGACCACAGCACTTAACTCCTCGAACGTTGCGCCAGCCCGATACGCCGCCAACGCATGCAGCTTGGCAGCATCCTGCAGATTCACCAGCATTATGGCGAATAAAAAGAGCTGTGAGGTTTTTACATCGAAACAATCGGGATACATGCAGTGACGCCGCAGTTCCTCCTGCATGGTCAATAGTTCCGGATCGAGGCGCGCCAGCAGATCGGTGCGGGCTTGAATGCGCGGCGGCACGAAGCCGAGCAGCTCGGCATAAAAGTTGCGAAATTCTTCTACTTGTTCATCGGGGATCTGTCGTTCAGGGAGTTCGGCTTGTGAGGAAGGCTCGGGCATGGTACCTCCAATCGCTAACTAGTATGACACAGCCAAATCATATGGACAAGGTGCTTGTCCGATTATATCGGACAGTCCCCAAGTTAAGTTCGCAGGGATGATTCTCGTTTTCCTTCAGAGATCGCTCTCTGCACGTTTCCTGTTCGGGTATTTCGGACAGACATGTTGAAATCGAAATCCCGTGAGGTTATGATAGGAGTATTGCTTTACATCTGTCGGCACATCGATGATCAAGATTCAAGCTCGGGCGCTGACGGGTGAATATTCCATCAGGATCAGACGATCACTAGGAAAATCAAATAAGGAGGCTACGATGGCTGCCAAACAGCATAAGATGTTCATCGGCGGAAACTGGGTCGATGCCGTCAATGGCAAGACCTTCGAGGATATGAATCCATTTACCGGCGAGGTGTATGCCCACCTCCCGGCAGGTACGCGCGATGACGCGTACCGCGCCATCGAAGCGGCACAGGTCGCCTTCCCGGAGTGGTCGTCCACGCCCCCCAGTTTTCGACGTAACATATTCCTGAAAGCCGCCGACATCATGGAAAGGCGCCAGGATGAACTGGTGAGAGCCATGATGGAGGAAGTCGGCGGCACGATCGGGATCGCGATGTTCCAAATGTTCTTCGTGCCGGGACTCTATCGCATGGCGGCCTCCGCAGCTTATGATGTCAAGGGCGAGATCATCCCTGCCGACCACAAGGACTCCTTCTTTATGGCGATCCGCCAGCCGGCAGGGGTTGTTTCCTGTTTTGGACCATTCAACGTACCCTATATTCTGTGCAGCAGGGCGTTTGCCGTGCCAGTCGCGTATGGCAATACAGCGGTCTTGAAACCATCGGAGGAAGCGCCCGTGACGGGCGGCATTTTGCTGGCAGAAATCTTTGAGGAAGCAGGGCTGCCTCCGGGTGTCTTGAACGTGATCACCTCCACGCGCGAGGATGCTGTGGAAGTGGGCGATGAGATGATTGCCCACCCGGCGGTCCGGCGCATCTCGTTTACCGGCTCAACAGACGTAGGGCGGATCATCGCGGAGAAGGCTGGCCGGCACCTCAAGCGCGCCATACTGGAACTGGGAGGCAAGGATCCGCTGATCATCCTCGCCGACGCAGACATTGATTATGCGGTCGATGCTGCAACCTGGGGCGCGTTCATGCACCAGGGTCAGGTCTGTATGTCCACCGAGCGCATCATCATCGAGAAGAAAATCGCAGATCAGTTCACCGAAAAACTCAAGGAGCGCGCCCTCTCGCTCCCCATGGGTGATCCGACGAATCCAGCGACAGCCATCGGGCCGTTGATCAATCAGCGAGCAGTCGACCTGGTCCATGCTCACGTGCAGGAAGCTCTGTCAGGCGGAGCCGAACTGGTATGTGGTGGTCGGTACGATAATCTCGTTTATCACCCAACCATTGTGACGGATGTAAAACCAGACATGCGCATCTTCACCGACCAGACGTTTGGTCCGGTTGCCCCTATCGTAACGGTAGGCGACGCGGAGGAAGCGCTGGCTGTTGCCAACAACTCCAAGTATGGACTCTCATCGGGGATCATCACGCGAGACTTTACCCGCGCGCTGGATATTGCCATGCGCCTGGAAACTGGCATGGTGCATATCGGTGACCAGACGGTGAATGACGAACCGCAAGCGCCATTTGGCGGCGTCAAAGGCAGCGGCTATGGTCGCTTCGGCGGGCAGGCCGCCCTCGATGAATTCACAGAACTGCGCTGGATCAACGTGCAACGCACACCGCGAACGTTTCCGTAACGAGTCAAAGCAACTTGTATTAAAGTCCGACCATTGACTGCCGTGTGGGCGGCCGTCATTCGTTTCAGGGCAAGCGATTGCCAGCGCACAACGATTCAAATCGAGCAACGAAACGGGAAAAACGCAGGCAGTGAATACTAGATTTCGAGAGCGTAGGCTCCAATCTCGTTGAGTCCCATATCTTGCCCCTCAGACCAAAGCTGTGCCCAGCGCTCTTTCCCCAGCTTGGCTTTCAACGAGGCGAAGCGTCGTTCGGTATAGAAACACGGGGCGTGGTCAACAGTGGCTACACGACGCCGCTCGAAACTAGAAAAGCCTTGAACTATCTGGCGGGCAGCGAGCGTCTCGACGGGTCATATCGTCTACAAGATCCGGTCCGCAACGCAGCGCTTCGAGGATCATGACCTGGTCGATCAATTGGGACGCCGCCGGTCAACACCGGTTCTCCAGCGCCATTCGTTCCTGCCTGAACTCTCTTCCATAAAAGCTATTGCCCCATTCTGTCAGATAACTCCCGGGTACACGCGCAGGCGAAAAGCTCGTCTGCGCGAGGATCAACCTCCACCTTGAGCAATTTTCGAGCCGTGTTTGAGCAATGTGCTTCATTCTTGAGCATCTTGTAGGACGGATTTGTTGTATTTTATGAGAGTGAAAAACGAATGCGGAATTCGCATGCTGAAATTTCAAGACAGGAGGTGAGACCGGAAGCTGATCTTGTGAATTCGACTCTTTTGCCATCCAGTTAATTTTATTGTTATTGAAAGGAGAAAC
>JAICQC010000022.1 GCA_025938055.1 Anaerolineales bacterium
GTTCATGGCAGACTTGCGCCGCATTCCAGACCCCGAGATGCGCGCCTACGAAACACTAGAGAGTGTCAACCTGGAAGAGCGCGCTGATAGTTATATTGGCACATTTTCAAAAGGAATGCGCCAGCGCGTGGGACTGGCACAGGCTCTCATCCATCGCCCCGAAGTGTTGATCCTGGACGAGCCCACCATCGGGCTCGACCCGGCACAGGTGGTGGAAATCCGGAATGTTATTCGCGAGATCGGCAAGGACCGCACGGTCCTGCTTTCCACGCACATCCTCTCGGAGGCGCAACAGATCTGCGACCGTGTGCTCATTATCAACAAGGGCAAGATCGTCACGGAAGATACGCCGGAGAATCTACAATCCCGCCTGGTGGGAACGCAGCGTGTTGTTCTGCGTGTGCGCGGCGATTCCGATGGCTTAACGACCAGGATCGCAAAGGTCAAAGGTGTGCGCGCCGTCGAGCCGAAGTCAGACGGTTCTGTCGAATTCGAATTTGGCGCCGGGGAAGATTCCCGGCCGCAGGTGGCAAAGGCTGTTGTTCAGGCAGGCTATGAACTCCTTGAAATGCGACCCGTCGGGTTGAGTCTCGAAGAGATCTTCCTCGAGCTCACCCGCGACGATGCAATTGCGAATGGAAAAAATTCCTTATGAGGCATCTATGAGAAACATCTGGATCATTGCAAAACGCGAATTCGACCATTACTTCATCACCCCCATTGCTTACGTGGTCGCTTTCATGATCCTGCTGACGACGGGGATCATTTTCGCCATCAATACTTTGTACTTCATCCAAAATGCCTTTCAGACGTTCGGTCAGGTTCCAGATATATCTCCGATCACGGGGGCTTTTGGATTCCTGCTAGTCTTAACCATCCCTGCAATCACGATGCGGCTGCTTGCCGACGAGGCACGCACAGGGACTCTAGAGTTGCTCCTCACCGCTCCCGTGCGGGACTTTGAGTTGGTTGCTGGAAAGTGGTTGGGTGGCTTCCTCTTCATTTTGACGGTTGTGGCTGTGACCCTTGTCTACCCTCTTATCCTGCATTTTGTTCTCGTCTCCCCGGGCATCGACCAGCAACTGGTGATCTCTTCATATCTGGGCGTTATCCTTGTGGCAGCATCCTTCCTTGCATTGGGCGTGGGCATTTCAGCGGTCTTCACAAACCAGGTCGCGGCGTTCTTCGTTACCCTGAGCACATTTGTGTTCTTGTGGTGGCTGATCGGGTTCCCTGCGCAGCTTCTCCCGGGGTCGGCAGGCGAGGTGTTCCGCTACCTCGACATGAAGACCCACTTCTATGACGCGTTGAACGTCGGCAGTATCAGGTTATCTGACCTTATTTACTTCTTCAGTCTCATCGCCCTGGGCTTATTCGTCGGGACAACTGCGATCGAGACACGGAGATGGCGCTAATGAACGACAACAAGAATCCATCCACTGCGCGCGCCGCCAAGGCGTCCATCATCGCGCTGATCTTCGCCTTAGTGGCTTGTATTGCCACATTCTTTCTCGGCATCACACGTGGGCTGCTCTCCATGCAGGTCTTCACTGGGTTGGAGGTGGAGGACGTCAACCGCTATCTGATCGTCAGCGCCGGGCTGATCATTCTGGGGCTGGCTGTGTATGCCATCCTGGAGCCCGACCGTGTCCGTCGCTTCTTTACTGGCAGGCAGGCTCGCTATGGAAGCAACGCCGTTGTCATGACGCTCGCGTTCCTGGGAATCCTGATCGTCGGCAATGTGCTGGCGTACCAGAACCCCGTCCCGATCGCCGACCTGACGGAAGACAACGTCAACACACTTTCACCCGAACTGGCTGCCGCGCTGGACACTCTTCCAGAAGATGTGATGGCGACAGGGTTTTTCTCGCAAAACACCAACACCGCATCAGCAGACCAGCTTTTGAGCAATATCAAAGCCAACAGCAACGGCAAATTCGATTACCAATTCATCGACCCCGACCGTGACCCACAAGCCGCGATCAATGCCGGCATTACCGGTGACGGCAAAATCCTGCTCCATATGGGCGACCGCCAGGAAATCGTGGCATTCGCCAGTGAAACGGAAATCCTTAAGGGGATGCTGCGCCTGCTCAACCCGGGCAGCGACGTCGTCTACTTCCTGACGGGGCATGGTGAGCGTGATATCGAGCAAGCCGGCGACGCCTCCATGACGCGGGCGAAGACCACACTGGAAAGCAAAAACTACACGGTACAGACGCTCAACCTTCTCGTTGAGAATCAGATCCCGGAAGATGCCAGTTTGATCGTCATTGCTGGTCCCGTGCAGCCCGTCTCGGAAGATGAGGTGACCCTGCTGGAGGAATATCTTGCCAATGGCGGTTCGCTGATCGTCATGGAGGACCCCACAGCTCTCACGGAGTTTGGGGAAGCGAGCGATCCGCTCGCAGAGATGCTGGCAGAGAATTGGGGCATTACCTATAACAACGATATCGTGATCGACCTCAACAGCCCACAGCCCACCACGGCCGCCGCGGCCTATTATGATTCGGTGCATCCTGTCACGGTCAATATGAACAACCTGGTCGCCTTCTTCCCATACACACGCAGTCTCACGATGGCCGGTTCGGGAGAAGAAGCAACGCTCACCCCCCTCGTTCAGACGAACGAACGCTCATGGGGAGAGACCGATTTTCAGAGCCTCACGCAGGGCGGCACTGAGGTTGGCATGGATGCAACCGAAGTGCAGGGTCCCCTCACCCTCGCCGTGGCGGGCGAGAATTCAACCACAGGCGGGCGCGTGGTCGTGTTCGGAACGTCCAACTTCGCGGTGGACCAGATCTTCGACGCGTATGGAAACGGCGATATGTTCGTAAACTCGGTGGACTGGTCTGTCCAGCAGGAAGACCTTGCCAACATCACACCCAGAACACCGACCGAACGAACCTTTAACATCCCTGGGCAATTCCAGTGGATCACGATCCTGCTCAGTTCTGTGTTCATTATCCCGGGCCTGGTCGTGCTGGCAGGAGTATCCACGTGGCTGTCACGCCGGCGACAGGGATAACGTATGATTCGCCGCTCCACCGTCGTCTATATAGTCCTGCTCCTTGTGTTGGCTGGAGCCTATTACTACTTAAATAACCGCGAACAACCTGCGGACATAGAATTAACTGTGGAACCTGGCTCTGAAGTCACGTACCTCTTCAACGCAGAAGAGGGTACGCCATCCAGTATTCGGATCGAATCGAAGTCAGGAGAAACAGTCGAAGTTGCGCGTGGGGCGGATAATGCCTGGGAGTTGACAGAACCCATCGAAGCCTCGGCAGACCAGGGGGCGGCAGAAGCGGCGGCAAGCCAGGTCACGACAATGCGTGTTCTGGATACGGTCCCGGATGTCGATCCTTCTATTGTCGGGTTGGAAGACCCCGAATATGTTCTCACGATAGGCTTCACAAGTGGTGGGGAACGAACCGTTGACGTTGGTGTTATCACTCCTTCAGAAAGCGGCTATTATGTGCGCGACGGAGATAGCATTGTCATCGTAAGCAGAAGTGCCATCGACTCTTTGTTGGGACTCCTGACGAACCCACCCTACCTGGAGACGCTGACGCCAGCTCCTGCGACGTCTGAAACGGGTACGGATACAGGTGAAACTGCCACCGCTCAGCCGTAGTGGTTTTGCCGCTTGTCTAGCTCATGATATTTTAATATGAAATTACCAGCTAAAACCCCAAAAATACGCCTGGCAGATCATGCGGCACTCTGTGATCCTGTACTCAGGTTACAAATTAGTAATGAAATGAGTATTGAAATTCGTACGAAAAACGTGTATTCTGATACTAAAAAGAATTGGACCTCTAACGAATGGATGTAGACAAAATTTTGATGGTTGATGAAGAGGAAGAATTTTCGGCTATTGCTCGGCTTGTTGAACTGGGCCGTCAAAAAGGATATATCACGCTCGACGATATATTGCATTTCTTCCCTGAAGCCGAACAGGACGTTGAACAGCTCGAAGAAGCATTTTCGGCTCTTTTAAGCGCGGGTATCCCCTTCATGGAGGATACCGCAACTGTGGAACCGACTGAAGACGAACTGGTCGCTGTGGAAGCGACCGAAGCGGAACCTGAAGTTGACCTTTCACTCGACGACTATCTGGCAAATATCGATACAGATGACACGATTGGTCTATACCTTAAAGAAGTCAGTCGTGTGCCGTTGCTGACCGCAGAAGAGGAAGTGAAGCTTGCACAGCGCATCGAACGCGGACGAATGGCACGTGAGGAACTTGCCAAAGGGAATGCCAGCCCGCGTCGTCGTTCTGAACTTCGTAAGCTGATCGAGGATGGTTGGGCGGCTCGTGAGCACCTCATCACCGCGAACTCGCGTCTGGTGATCTCTGTTGCAAAGAAGTATATGGGACGTGGCGTTCCGTTCCTGGACCTGATCCAGGAAGGCAACATCGGGTTGATCCGCGCGACCAAGAAGTTCGACTATCGCCGCGGTCACAAGTTCTCCACGTACGCAACGTGGTGGATCCGTCAGGCAGTTACGCGTGCCATTGCTGACCAGGGACGTACGATCCGTGTGCCGGTGCACATGGGCGACCAGATCAACAAGCTTCTGCGCGTCCAGCACCAGCTGACACAGCGCCTCGGCCGTGAACCGAGCGTCGAGGAACTGGCAGTCGCTCTGGATGTTCCGCCGAAGAAAGTGGAAAACATGATCCAGGTTGCGCGCCGCCCGCTTTCGCTGGAAACACCGACAGACGATGAAGAGGATTCCGTGCTGGGTGATTTCATCGAGGATGATGAGGCGCCCCCGCCCGACGATACCGCTACCTATAACCTGTTGCGCGAACACCTCGGCGAGGTGCTGAACGGTTTACCCCCGCGCGAGGTCCGTATCCTTCAGTTGCGTTACGGCTTGCTGGATGGGCAGGCATACACCCTCGAAGAAGTGGGTCGCAAGATGGGCGTGACGCGTGAGCGCGTCCGTCAAATCGAAGCACAGGCATTAAGCCGCCTGCGCCACCCCTCCATCCGGCGCAAGCTGCGCGATTATCTGGGCGAGTAGCTTGTCAATCTTGCAAATGGCATAACCGTTTGCAAGATTGTTTTAACGGGGTAATATTCTAAAGGCTTTTCACATCGTTCCACGCTGGAGATACTTTCCGCATGAAGGGTACGTTTTCATTTCCACTTTTCCCAACTCTTTTTGCAATTTATCCGATCTGGACTCTCCTGGCGCGTAATCCCGGTGAGATCGTTCCCGCGATGGCGATCCGTTTTAGCCTGCTCTTCATTGCTTTGACATGGCTAATGATATGGCTGACCTATCTGATAACTCATGATACTCTGCGCTCACTCATCATCGGAACGCTAATTACCTGGTCGATTGATTCGTCGGGTCACACCTATCGTATGCTGATAGGCTATTTCTCACCGCCCTTCAGCGACTGGCTCTATCCAATACTGATCCTGCTTTCAGCGCTGCTGGTCATTTTCATGGCACAGGAGGAGGTGTGGCGCAAGCTAAGACCTGAACATTGGGGGAAGGCATCCATTCCCTTTTTGAACCTGCTGGGTATTCTTTCTCTGATATTTGCCGTTTGGCCGATCATCCAATTTTGGCAAGATGCAAGGGATGACACAATCATCTCGTGGAGCAGGTCTTTCACGCCACAGGAAGTATCCATTTCAGAGCCTGCCTCGCCACCAGACATTTACTATATTATTCTCGATGGATATGGACGACAGGATGTCCTTCAAAACGTCTATGGATTTAATAATGACGATTTTGTTTCTTACTTAGAGTCTCGCGGCTTCTTTATCGCAGAGCGGGCCCGCAGCAACTACGTACAAACACCTCTTTCACTTTCTTCATCGCTAAATTTTGACTACATTAATTTTGCCCAGGAATATGCGGGTTCGAAATCCATCAACCGCCTGCCACTCTTTTCTCTGCTCCGAAATAGTCGAGCGCGCATGGTTTTGGAGCAGGCAGATTATCAGTTTATTGCCACATCGAGTGGCTATCCATTCACAGAATTCACTGATGCAGATGTCTATCTTTCTCCATACCTGTCTACTCTTAACGAACTGGAGCGTTTTTATCTCAGCACGACAGTCCTCGATCCGCTCATTTCTGCCGATACCACCATAGGGAACACACTACGCCATTATCTCCCTTTGCCAGGCTATGAAGCCAGCCGCGACCGGATTCTGTATTCATTGAACCAATTGACGAAAATTCCTGAGCGGGAGGGTCCAAAGTTTGTCTTCGTGCACATTGTGGGACCTCATCCCCCGTTCGTGCTAAATAGGCGCGGTGAGGTGGTTAAACCCAGCGGACCTTACCTGGCCGGTGATGGCGAAGCATTTGGAGGCTCGCCAGCTGAATACCAACAACAGTATATTGAACAATTGATTTTCATCAATTCACAGGTACAGGAGGCTGTCGAGGCGATACTTGAAAAATCTGTTCATCCGCCTATCATTCTGATTCAGGGCGACCATGGTCCCGGGTCTTTGTTAAGGCGCGACTCGCTTGAGAACACATGCTTGTTCGAACGTTCATCCATTCTGAGTGCTTATTACCTACCCAACAATTCATCATCTCTCCCCCAAGATATTTCGCCGGTTAATTCGTTTCGTGTAATTCTTAATGCCTACTTTGGCACGAATCTTGATTTTCTTCCCAATTATACCTACTTCTCCCCACAATCCTGGCCGTACGATTTCACCGATATTACGGATCAGATCGAAACATCCTGCGAATCGTAAACCCTTGGTTTTTGATATAGCCCCCAAATAGCCATAACAATTAAACCAACGACCATCCAGAACCCCCAGGCAATATTTTCCTGCCAAAAAATCACACTGAAGATCAATCCCGCCAGTAAGAACGCGACGCCCAGTCCAAGGGGTGAAGTTCGAGATAGTGAAAGTGCCCAAAAAGTAACAATTACAAGAGGTGGATAGTCATACTGCAAGGCATATGGGGTGAGCGCAAAAGAGATGAGCAGCAGAACGCTGATTAATTCCAAGAGCGATTGTGATCCATACACGGTTCCAAAGAAGACAAGAACGCCTGCGACAATACATATTCCATAAATAAGCATATGGAATTGACGACCAACGCCCACAATTGTTAACCAGTCTGGCAGCGTAGTATTAAGGCGTACAGCAACAACTTTATCTGGTCCGTCTAACATCACGGACAGTCCTTGCCCAAAACCCTCTTCCCAAATTGGCTGGTACCAGTCTGGCGTAATCCATGTAGATATCAGGACCAGAACAACCAGCGTGAAAAACATTACTAGAAGGGGGCGCCAATGACCCCTACGGAGTAGCCATAAGCTGAGGCCGGCCAAGACTATTAGAGTGACATTCGGTTTTATCAATAACAACGCCATCCAAATGCCCGACCAAATCCATTTTTGAGCTTGAATAGAGGCGATCAACACGACAAAGAGAACGAAAATAAGTATTCCAGCTTGCTCATATTTCAAGGTAACCCAGGCAAATGAACTGGTTACAAGAGTAAAAAGAGTATACAGCCGCCAACCTTTTTCGGGCCAGCGAACAATCTCCCCTAACCGCCATAAGCCCACAGTCCAGAGGATGAAATTGAATGCCGCCCAAATAACACGCGCAGTCTGAAAGGGCAACGATGCAATTGGAGCAAAAAGCCATGTGAACCAGGGCGGATAGTAATAGGGGTTATTGCCCATCCTGCCTGTTACTTCCATTAAGACCTGGGCAACGAGATTGTAATCATAAGGATTTCCGCCGTCGAGTAACACTCGTGCCGCCGCGTAATATCCACGGAAGTCGCTGCCGAACCGCACAACAGCCACCACCGCAAGCGCCAAACCCATCAATAACCATGCGGAGAGCATGAAAAAATCGAAGCGCTTTACCCACTGATTGGTTTCGGTATTCATATAATACAGCCTTAAGGACAAGTGATTTCCACTACACTGGTGTCCACGTCAGTGTAGACAGGCTTTCCGCATGCAGGGAAAAAGGTCTCGGTGAAATAATCCAGAGTCTTCCGGTGCAACTTGCGGGGATCGTGATAAGCAATAAACCAGTTCGCATCCGGCTTACTCAGAACTAGGTGGGTGACGCCATCCTGGCGGAGCTTCTCCGCCAGCAACTCGGGAGGCGGAGACCCAAACGCCAGTTGCACCGCTGTGGATTGTTCATCGTCAGGAATACAACGCTCGTCACAATAATAGCCACGGCCATCCCATAAGAACAAGGCTTTCTCGTTGGGCTTAAGCTCTTGCTGGATATACTGAATGGCGCGAAAGCCGTAACTCATGTTCTGCAGATATTCGTTTGCCGAGCTGTTTCCACTTACATAGCTCCATGAACCCTGCTCCTGTAACCAGGCGATCTGAAATATGAGGTTAAATAGCATAAAACCAACAATTATCACAAAGCGCAAAATGTTTTTCAGGGAGACTGAAAATGTTTCCACCACGGCTCCAGCTAGAATTGACAAAAAAGCCGTCAAGGGGAGAAGAAAGCGTATTACCTGGGAATTAATTGCCCATGAGACAAAGAGCAGAACCGTGTACAGGATGATTAGATCATGTTTTCGGCTCGACATCCATCGAAATGGAAACAAAAATGCCAGCCATAAAATCGGATGAATGAGCTCGAGCCCAATTGTTGAAAACTGTTCCTGAAACACATAAACGTTGTAGGGAAGGATGAGAAAATCCCACAAACTCTTCCCAACCCCAAAACTATATACATAATCATTAAGTACCTGAGCCTCCAGAGGTTCCCATCCAGGTCCTCCGAAGATCAGTGGATAGACTGGATTCCCAGTCCAGATCCAATTTTTCACATACCAACCACCTGCCACAATTCCAGCACTTAGTCCAAAGATAAGCAAATTGGAAAACGCCTCTTTCAGCAGCAGTTTGGGTTCCTGCAGAGACTTCCAAACAATTAGTACGCCAACAATCAGCAGCGACGGTAATGAAAGATATTTGGTGCTTGCTGCCAATCCGGACATCACCCCTGCAAGAGCTAGCCACGTTCGAGTGTTCCGCTTGTTATCTGCTAACCATAATAAAACAAAGTACACACTCCAGAATTCGTACGAAGCCCAGGCAAAATCAATGCCGGCCCAGGTCGCCCACATCCAAAAGGCAGGCGCGCCAATGAGTATCCCGGCAGTCGTGTACGCAGCTTCGTGTCCAAAAAAACGCATGCTGAAGGCAATGCTACTCAAAATGAACAGGATTGCGTAGGTTAAATTAACAAGCTTGGCAACTGAATCCAGATCAAAGACAATACCCATCAGGAAAAGCATTTCCCCTAGATAGGGATATGAAGAACGTAGAACCTCGGGATCAAAATAGAGTCTTCCATGTGCAAGAAACTGGCGAGGGACTTCCAAATGATAAAGTAGTGCATCATAGTCCCAGACCGGCGACAGACATTCGAGTAATAGCAAGGGGATAGAGATACAGCCAATGATTTGTAACAAAATGACATAGATACCCTTGCCTCTCCAAGAAACTGCGTCAGGCAGCCAGCCAGCACCGTTCCATCCTATTAAGGCAATAATCCCCGCACCGGCCAGCCAGAGAAAAATGGTTCCAGTGCCAAGCCAACCAGCCAAGCCCAGGATCATCACACCTGCGGAAAGGCAGCCCAAGCCGAGCAAATGTGACAGCAATCCAATTTCTGTTTTCGTGCATAGTGTGAGATGCAAATAATTCAGAGCCAACCTGCCCAAGCCAAATGCAACCAGATTGATGTATATATAGAGAATCAAAAGGAAAGCAATTCTGCTCCAGGTTGTCCCGCCGCGCGCCTCCAGCCCAGGCTTGAGCATGATCAAACGCCAAGCCAGCAAGCTGAGGAAAATAAGGAGCAGTATTCCTCCTCGCCATAAATATCTTTTTGTATTGCTGCTCAATGCCAGCATATGGCAATTCTATCAAGCATCCGGATAACTCAAGTGTGGAATCGTTCACGACACCCTGTCACGAACGTGTAACCTTGCATCAGCATACTTTTATATAGAACAATGTGATGAGAAGAATCGCCTATTTACTCCTGTTCTTCTTATATTTGCAACCTGGCAATGACGAACTTATAATTGAACGATGAGTGGTAGTAAATCCAAAGTATTTACACTTATAAGAGCGTTGTTCCCCAGCTTAACCGACATTATCTTTGTCGTTGTATTCATACTTGCACTCACGTCTGGTTCACAGATGCTCAGCATTGACAGCGACCTGGGTCGCCACTTAACGATTGGGGATTATATTCTCGACAACCGCAAGATCCCCGCTCATGATCTGTTTTCCCATACCTTAGCCAATCAACCCCGTCCCCCTTATGAATGGTTATCTCAAGTTCTTTTCGCGCTCGCAAATCGTCTTCTAGGTTTGGACGGAGTGATCGTGCTCACAGCAGTTATTATCGCCCTGACCTTTACGCTGGTATTTAGTTTTGCAGCCAACCGGTGTGGATCCCGGATCATTGCTTTCGCGATTGCACTCCTTGCAATTGGAGCATCTAGCATTCACTGGCTACCGCGCCCACATATCATTACATTTCTACTGTTGGCGGTCTGGGTCGAAAATCTCGAGCAACTGAGGATAGGCAAGCCTGTCAAATTACTCACGTTTCCGCTGATCATGTTACTCTGGGCAAATCTACATGGCGGATTTGTATTCGGCGTTCTTGCCTGGTGTGCATACTTTGCAGGCTGGTTATGGACCAAATGGCAAAAAAATGCAGCCCTTCAAACCGGTTGGAAATTATTAATTGTAGGATTAACATCTCTCATCGCAAGTGTGATCACTCCTGATCTCTGGCGCAACTGGGAAGCTGTACTCAACAACAGAAGTTCTTTTATTCTCAGCCGTACGGTCGAAACGATGCCGCCTGCCCTGACAACTCCCTCAGTTCTCCCATTCACTGTTTTGCTGATACTGACCTTCTTCCTCTTCCTGGTGAACTACAAAACTGCGTCGGCGAGTCATTTCTTTCTACTTACAGGTCTGGGAATTATCTCCCTCTTCATGGCACGAAACATTCCTCTTTTTGCCGTTGCCTGTACGCCGATTGCATCTGAATTGACAAAGGCGTCTCTTGTCCGATTGAAAGTATGGGATCGAGTCGAAGAGCGGTTTTCAGGGTTTGGTAGACTGTCTCAATGGCACATACTTCCCCTGATAGTCACATTTTTGACAATCATGTTTTTCGCAAACCAATATGTCGATAAAAATCAAACACTTTTTCGCTTCAATCCACAAGTCTTTCCTGTTCAGGCAATGGACTGGCTGAATGTCCACCCGCAAAGCGGCAGGATGTTCAATGAATTCAACTGGGGAGGGTATATTCTGTACCGAACGTGGCCGCAGCAGCGAGTCTTTCTCGACAGTCAGAGTGACTTCTATGGCGAGGAGCTGATGAAGGACTATGAACAGATTACATCCATACGGGGGGCCTGGGAAAACCTGCTGGAAAAGTATGGAGCGAAATGGGCCATCATTCCAGCCGACTGGCAGCTTGCCAGGGAATTGATAGCGCTGGGATGGGAGCCAGTCTATCAGGATCAGACGGCAATCGTCCTCGTTGAAAAGTAATCCAATGCGTTGCCTGTAGGCTCATGAAGAAGATACTTTACTACCTGCCCGCTTTTCTCTTTGCGACGATCGCACCCATCTATGTTTTCATCGCATACCCTGATATTCAGCTCTATGCAGGTCCCAACAGCATCTTCAGACTTGTCCTTGTTTTTGCTCTTCTTTTCGTTCTGATAGCAATTGTATCTTTTTTACTAGTACGAGAACATCTCCCTGCCGGATTGATCTCGTCCTGTATCGTTCTGGGAATACTTTATCCTCAATATCCATTTCTCTTTATTACGAGCGCGATTCTATTAGCTTCGGTCCTGCTGGCAGCCCTTAGAAGAGGATTCGACTTACTGCACCCTCATGTGGCATCGGTCGCGGTCAGCATTGTTATTGCCATTTATGTTGGCATGGAATACGTCCTCGTGCGCCAATCCGTTGCTGTTTACGAAAATGTCTCGATGGTGGAAACCATTGAAACAGAGCTCTCAGCGCTCGAAAACAAAAAGCCAGATATTTACTACATTATTCTGGATGCATATGCCGGCGAGAGCGTGTTGAGAGAACTTCATGATTTTGATAACTCAGCCTTTACCTATGCTCTTCAAGAGAGAGGGTTTATCATCCCGTCGCAGAGTCGCTCCAACTACCTACGAACGATTCACTCTCTAAACTCTTCGCTCAATATGCAGTATCTGGACGCCCTCTCGAGCACGATGGGAGATTCCCCGTTATGGTGGCCGTTACAGGAATATTTTACAGACAACGAAATACGAAGGCTCCTTGAAAACCAGGGGTATCAAACGGTTGTCGTAGCCAGCGGCTGGGATTTCACCACCATGAACAATGCAGACGTATATAAGCAACCCTATCCAATCTTCCTTACCAAGTTCGAAGAGTTTTTTATTGGGAACACAAATTTATCTCTATTTCGTTTTTTGGAACACCTGGGAGTTTCATTTCCGGGCTATGACACCCACAGGCATATTGTATTGCAGGCATTTCAAGAACTTAAAGAGATACCTGAACTGGACTCACCCAAATTTACATTTGTACATATTATCTCCCCACACCCGCCATTTGTATTTGACTCTAATGGAACTCCAATCGACCCCGATTATCCGTTCACACTGGCAGATAATCGCGACTTAATTTCTCCTCCATCCAGATACCAGGAAGGTTATTTGGAGCAATTGGCATTTGTCAACGATCAGGTTCTGGGAGTAGTGGACGCGATTCTGGAAGAGTCGGTCGATCCGCCACTCATAGTTATTCAAGGAGATCATGGACCTGGCATCTTTATTGATGCTCCATCTTCATCGCCTCCCTGCTTTGCTGAGCGGTACTCGATTTTAAATGCCTATTACCTGCCGGGGATAGACCCCGCTCTTGTCCCACAAGACATAACACCCGTGAACACATTTCGCCTGATCTTCAATCACTACTTCGCCGCAGATCTGGAATTCCTCCCCAACCACCAATATTTTTCACCACAGGAAGCCATCCACCAATTTGAAGATGTGACAAATCTCGTTGACAATGCCTGTATATTCCCTGGTGAGGGGCAATAGGGACGATAGCGGCCACCGAACCGGGTACAGAATTGTAGATTTGCGGTGAACTACACTTAAGGCGGCTCACATGTTTCATTACGCCTGGTTGTTACGTCCTCAAAATCATAGAAGGACACGGGTTTTTCATAGAAGTATTGCCGACTCTCAAGGATTGGCAGCCTGGCATCAAAATACTCATTAAAAATTATTCTGAAGATGTTGACGGCAGAGATATCAGAAGGGATGGAATTTGGATCTACATCCGGGAGATAATAACCTGCAAAGATAGAAAACCGCTCCTTGATACATGTATTTTCTGAGGAGGCAAAATCGACAAGCATCCCCGGGCCATGGTCTGCCTGAATGATAATAATGGGAGGCGTTTTCGAGTTGGCAAGGATGGACTCGACAATAGTTACCATATTTGTGTTTACAAACCGCAATTGGCTCAAATACATCTTTCGATATTCTTCTCCTGATCCGCTATATTCATCGGCATCCTTGAAGCTAAACGAATCCTGAATATCGACAGGATTACCGTTTTCATCAAACACAAATGGTGGATGCGGGGAAATAATGTGCGCAACCACAAACTTGGGTCCGGGCAGTTTAGGCAAATCAGCCAGGATCTCAAAATTATATCGAACTGAGTGTCGATGTGTTTCAAACGAGGGAACCCCGACAAATCGATCCATGAGCGGCTCGAATAGCTGCAGAGGAGTGCTGTCAAGCAGGAATCCTTCAAAATCATTCAACATCACCGGGTAGGGCTGGAAGTACAAATCGGTCGTCGGGTTATCCGTGATGCTCCAGTTGGTGCTAATCGAAACTGTCCTATAACCTTGTTGTTCAAGAAACGCCCGGACACGACCATGATCAATAAACGGGCTCATTAACCAACGTTGATAGTTTTGCTCCAGTCCCGGAGCGAAGGATGGCACATAATCCATATTAAGAATGGAGGCCACGGAGAGATGTGTCGCAGGGTAGTTGGAAACTGCGGAGGGTGGAATAATAAAGCCCTGCTCCTCCAGATATGTCGTAAACTTTGTATTATCAAACCGGTAAAGCTCCTGCAGAACATCTGCCCTCCCATAGCCGTCGAGGATAATTAGATAAATATCACGCTGTGGGGTTGAAGGAGCAATGAGAGAATACGTCTTCGCTTTTGAGACACTCTGTTGATAGTGATCCCACGGCACGGTGGAAAGCAATCTGCTCATGAGGAAAATGGAGAAACCAGTAAAAAACAGGCTAATGGCAAATAACAACAGCAGGAAGTGCCCCGCATTGACTTTAATCCTTCTAAAGCGCAGAAATAACAGCCAAAGAATGGCAGTCATCAGAGCGAACAGCGATGCAGTCGAAAAGAAAGAGGATGAAAAGTAAAAACCCGCTACGAAAACTGTAAGCAGTAGAGACACCCATATTAAGTCACGCAGCACCAGATAGAGGGGCAAAAACAAAAAAAGCAAGAGTGCCCATAGAGCCAGTAACGGACGAACGATTTGTACTGGGGATGCAACAATTATGGCTACATAATTGAGTTGAAGAAGAGAGGCAAGCGTAAATAAAAAAGGAGTCAGGACTCCGATGCGTTTCATCATGGGGTGAGCCGCAAAGGCTATGACTGGTTTGGCACGCCTGGAAAGATTTTCATCTATGCCTAGTTTTTGACATCCTATGAGTTACAGCACCGCATCGATCATGATCGCCAGGAAGATAAACACCAGATACGTACTGGACCACTTATACATGCGCCAGGCAACCTTGTTGCCGCCCTGCTTCCAGACTGTCCAGGCAGCATAGATTAAGGCGCCGCCCAATACCAGTGATGAGATCAGATAGAGGTTACCCGCAAGATCGAGGATTGGCAGAAGCAGGGTGACAATCACTAGTTCAATCGTGTACACCAGGATCTGCCGGCGTGTTTCCAGCTCCCCGCGCACGACCGGCAGCATAGGCACACCAGCCCGTTCATAATCCTTCATGCGGACAATTGCCAGTGCCCAGAAGTGAGGTGGTGTCCACATGAAGATGATGGCAAAGAGGAGCCAGGCTGTCCAATCCAAATGACCCGTTGCCGCAGCGTAACCGACCATGGGCGGAATCGCCCCTGCCCCACCTCCGATGACAATATTTTGCACGGTCGCTTTCTTGAGCCAGAGACTGTACAAGATCACATAGTAGATGATTCCGGCAAGGGATAGCAGCGCTGCCAGTCCATTCACAAAGCAAGCCAGGACATAATAGCTAGTCAGCGAAAGCCCCAGCCCGAACGCCAGCCCTTCGGCATCCGTAAGACGTCCATCTGCAAGAGGGCGCTTCGCCGTGCGCTGCATGTTTTTATCCAGTTCACGGTCGATGTATTGATTCAGCGCGCTGGAACCGCCCGCTGCCAGGGCGCCTCCGATCAAGGTCCAGACTGTGAGCGAGAACGACGGCCATGCTTTTCCACCGATAACAAGTCCACCGTACGTCGTAATCAACAATAATCCAACAATCAAGGGTTTCGACAAGGCAACAAAATCTATTGCGCGCTGCCGCCTGTCCAGCCTGGCACTCTTTTCGTTTGTACCAGCCAGGACACCCGACGTGTAGACGAGCAGCAGAAGCGAGACCCACAGGGCAATTGTTGTCAGCGTGTGGAGGAAAACAAGATGAGGCGGATACGCCTGGATCACCTGCATCGCCCCCACCAGTGCCTGCCCGAAGAACATCACGCCAAGGATTGTTGTCAAAGGCAGAAGCACTTTCTGGTGACGCTGCTCCCACCACGCCTGGCGCAATACAAAAATCATCAAAACCGACGCGACGCCGACCAGAAAGATGTGTGCCTGCTTGAGCCATCCCAAAGGGTGGCTTGGCGTGCAAAGAGGAAATCCATCACAGTATGCAATCGCCCCGGTGAGGACCACAACCCGGCCCATAATGGTGAGAGCCAGCACGACAAAAAATAAGGTCAGCACCCAGCGCGCAAAAGAGGGCTTGAGCGAGTATTTCATCTTGTGCCTGATTCCTGTTTTCGCAAAAAGAATGGATATCCGATGAATAAGATCGTTGCAAAGGTGAACCACTGCAAAGCATACCCAAAATGAGGACCTTCTGTCAACTCAATTTCGGGCTGAGAAGGGATCGGCGGTTCCGTATCCGCCGGATCAGCGCCGGGCTGGACATATACAGGCAGAACCGAATAGGGCATCTGCGCCGCGATGCGCGCCAGATTGGCGTTATTCCACACGTCCAACCTTGCACCATCCTCAGACAGCGGATCTGCCACCCCACCGATGACCGGCTTTGCCTGCCCGAGCCTGATCTGCCCCGAAACATTTACCATGCCAGTCTCGTCGTATTTGCGCCAATCGGCGGGCGTGGAGTTGCCCTCTGCGGGGATCCAGCCGCGGTCAACGACAACCGCCATCTGAGCCTGCCCTGAGGAGGGCGAAGGTCCGAAACGGAGCGGTGTCAACAAATGGTATCCATACTGGTTGCCGTAGTATTGATTCCGCACCGCCACTTGATTCGTGAAGTCGTACTCACCGGTCACGATCACCGACCGCCACTCCATCTCCATAAGATCCTTCGGCTGTTGCTGATTCAAGTCGAGCACAGGCTGCGTCCGCGCAGCTTCAAAGTGGGCATTGAACGTCCGCCGCTGCTCAAGCCTGTCTAACTGCCAAATGCCGAGACGGATACATACCGCGGTTCCCACAAAAACGAGCAGAGTGAGGAGCAGCCATTTGCGATGGAACATCTTAAGCAGCAACATTTTTCTTCTTTGGAGTCAGGACCAGGCTGTATAACGCAATCAAGATCGCCATGGGGAGCGCGACGTAAATAATGCCAAAGAGCCTCGTCCGTGGCGTCAGCGGTTCGCGCACATCCAGCCCGAAGTAATTTCCCGGCTGGAATGTACACTCATACGCCAGGCTCTCCTCCTGATCGAGAGCCAGCTGCGCCGATGAATTCGCGGGAATCCAGAGCGGGCCAAGCTTGTGGTCGACCGCATCCTCGTTCCTGACGACCAGCCGGTCACCGACAACAAAGGTCATGTTCTCGGGAATCGTTGGAGGCTGCTCGCCGCGTGCGATCTGCTCTGCCGTACCAGAAGGAATGGTCAAAACAATCTCACGCGGGGCGCGCGCCGTTTCGCGCAGGAACAGAAACGGCAGTTCACTGACCGACACCCCGATTAAGAATCCCAGCGCGATCGACAGCAGGATTCGTTTAATTAGAAAACTTTTTGAGTACATTTTCAATCACTTACTCGAGCAACAGGTCGAGATCATGGACAACATCCTCAACAGGCGCATCGAACGGAAGCGACACACGCAGGTTGCCTTCCTGGTCGATCAAAGTGACACGCGCAGTATGGTTCACAAGATAACCAGCTGCCGAGCCGCCATCCACCATCTCTACGAATACGCCGTATTCATTCCAGACCTTTGCCAGGTCTGCGCCTGATCCACTCAAGCCAATGAAGTCCGGGTTGAAATGATTAACGTATTCCTGCACGCGTTGTGGCGAATCACGCTGCGGATCTACCGTGACAAACAGGATCTGCACCTGCTCCGCTTTATCGCCTAATTTTTCCAAAGCCTGGTTCAGCTCTGCCATCGTTGTTGGGCAAATATCGGGGCACGATGTATAACCGAAAAACAGCGCGACAACTTTACCGCGCATCTCACGCAGTTGAAAATCGGTTCCGGCAGCGCCCGTCAACTCAAACTCTGGCGCGACCGGGTACGGCTCGGCGTAGGTTGTCCCCCGAAAGCTGTCAGGCTGTGAAAAGAAGATAACACCCGCCGCGACCACCCCGATTAAAAGAAACAAACCCAGCCCCACCAAAAGCGTTTTTCTATCCATTTTTTCCTACTCACAATCTCTCGTAAAAAGGCATCGTACTTGAAAATCGGGGCGACCTGTAGTGGTCGCCCCGATTTTCTTCCTTGTCAGTCACTAACCGTATGCGCAGTGGCGTCTAATGGACCGCCGTGCCGATCAGATATAACGCAGGGTAGAAGAAAATCCAGACCACGTCCACGAAATGCCAGTATACGGCTGCCGCTTCGACGGGATAATTCAGCTTGTCATACAGACCGCGCCGTCCGTTGATCCAGACAATCGCAAGAAGGATCAGGCCAGTGAACACGTGAAAGGCGTGCATGCCTGTCATCATAAAGAAGGCTGCCCCTGCGGGACCGCTATTTGGCGTGATCCCTTCATGGATGGCGAGGCGCCATTCCACCAGGACGACACCCAGCAGAAAACCCAGCCCCAGCACAAAGGTGATCGCAGTGTTCTTCAAGAAGCCTTTGCGGTCGCCGTTGTGGATCAACGTCTCGCCGCGGTTCATGAAGAACGAGGAGACCAGCAGCACGGCAGTCACCAACAATCCCAGCGTCTGGTTTAGTTCCGGGCGGCTGAGTCCCAGCAGATTGATGCGCATCACCATCAGTCCGGCAAACACAAATGTATCCGAAATCAGAAAAAGCCACAGACCCAGACGGTTCGTCCCTGCCTTATAGTCATAGGCTTCATCGTCAACCTCAGATTCGAGATTAAGCTTGTATACATGCATGTAGTAGTATACGACCAGCGCTGCCTTGACCACTGCAACGACCACCAGCAGAGGCACCGAACCAAAAGAGATCGCGACGAAGAACTCAAGCGCCGTCAAGATTGCCAGGTATATGAAGATTGCGACCCCCTGACCCAACATCATTTTATTGTCCTGTGTATGTACCATTTTTGTTTCTACCCTCGATTAATGATGTGGCTTGACTTCAGGGACAGCCGTAAACTCGATATGTTTGGAGCCGTTGGGTGAAAATTCCACATATTTCGAATCCGCCAGACCGTAGTCATAGGGTTCGCCAACGACTTCAAATGGAACGTCGTAGTTATGGACCGGCATGGGGGAAGGCACCTGCCATTCAGGCGAGCGGGAATTCCAAAGATTTCCTTCCGCCTTTTCACCATGCTTTATGCTGTGGAAGATATTGATAAAGAAGATCAACACGGAAAGCGCGATCAGGAATCCAGCGATCGTCATCAGTAGTTGTATAAAATCAAAGCCAAGCGCCGGATCATAATCGACGATGCGGCGACGCATGCCTCTCAGGCCGATCACCATCATGCCCAATGTCAACACAAAAAACGAGGGCGTCATCAACCAGAAGTGAACCTTGCCCCAGAATTCATTCATGCGACGACCCGTAGCTTTCGGGAACCAGTAGTAGATCGCGGCAAAGAAGGGGAACACAAATCCGCCGAAAATCGTATCGTGGAAATGCCCGACAACCCAGTATGTATCATGAAGATGCAGGTCCAACGCGATCGCGGCATTCGGGGGACCGGTCAGCCCGCCCATCAGAAATACGATAATCGCGCCCAGCACGAAAAGCATTGGAGTGGGGGTCTCGATCTTTCCGCCCCAGAGGGTTGCAACCCATGAGAAAAATTTCACACCGGTCGGCACAGACACGAGCAGGGTGCTGTACATAAATGGAACGCGCAAATACTCATTCATGCCGGAGGTAAACATGTGGTGTGCCCAAACCGTAAAGCCCACCAGCGCAATGCCGAGGGAGGACATCGCAACCCAGCGGTATCCAAACAATGGTTTGCGAACGAAGACCGGCAAAAGTTCAGAGATAATGCCAAGCCCTGGCAGCACAAACACATAGACGGCTGGATGTGAATAGAACCAGAAGAGATGCTGGAACAGGACCGGGTTTCCTCCTCGCGCTGCATCGAAGAAGCCCATGCCAAACAAGCGCTGGAACATCACCAGCTGGAACGAGAGGCCGATCAACTGGGTCGCCGTGAGGGCGATGATGGAGGTTGCAATGGATGCCCAGACGAAAATCGGCAGGCGCATGGCAGTCATGCCTTTCGCGCGCATCCGAACCACCGTTGCGATCACGTTCAAGGAACCAAGGATGGACGACCAGCCCGCGGTAAAGACACCCAGGAAGAACATCTGCATGCCCAGCGGCGCGCGCGCCGAAAGCGGCGGATAGCCCGTCCAGCCTGTGTCAAACCCGCCCAGCACCAGACTCATGAGGAGCAGCACGGAAGCAGGAACGGAAACCCAATAGGCAAAGGCATTTAGGCGGGGGAATGCCATATCGTGCGCGCCAACCAGGAACGGCACGGCATAGTTCATAAGCCCTGAAATGCCGAGCAGGATCGAGATGATCATGATGATGCCGTGCAACGACATAAGCGTGTTATAGAACTGCGGACCCGTCTGGTTGAACAACCTGAAAGTAGTTGTCAGAAACTGCAGCTGGGATGCCGCCAGCTCTGTACGGAAGATCATGGCGAACGTTCCACCAATAGCGATCAGGACCAGAGCCGTCATGGTGTATTGAATACCGATCACCTTATGGTCCAGCGAGACGCCAAAATATTTCTCCCAGCCCGGTTCATCCTCATGATGCTCAGGTGTATCAATACCGCGCGCCCATTGCGTCCAGTCATGCACCACGCCCGAACCAAACAGGAACGTCACCACGCCGACCAGTCCTCCAAACACCCAGGCGGGCTCGCTGAACAGGTAGATACCAAAGAGGTTATCGAGTCCCATAAAGGCACGAATACCCGTAATCAGAAGCGCACCCAGGAATGTCCCCACCACCTGCCAGACCAGCCCCCGCGTAATTCCGCGATAGCCGTAGACACCAAAGAAAAAGGCTGTCACTGCGAAGAGCAACGCGAACGCAGCAGCGACCGGACCCGATGTATTGATGGCGCCCGAGATCAGTAGATCCAAGCCCAAACCGATTCCGTAGCCAATCGCGCCAGCGACGA
>JAICQC010000441.1 GCA_025938055.1 Anaerolineales bacterium
CCCCTACTGCCATCACGAACGCTGGGACGGAAAGGGTTATCCGCGTGGGCTCAAGGGGCAGCAAATCCCTCTGTCGGCGCGGATCTTCTCCGTGGTCGACAATTGGGATGCCTTGCTGTCAGACCGCCCTTATCGTAACGCTTGGCCCCGCGAAAAAGTCAAGGCATACTTAAGGGAGAGTGCCGGGACGATCCTTGACCCGGAGATCGTGGAGATCTTCCTAGCGATGATCAACAGCGAATCATGAACGGGATAGCGATGCTATCCCGTTTTCGAATTACTTTACCCGCAGGAACTTCCGTTTGCCCACCTGCAATATACCCGGATGCGGTAACACCGTATCGCCGCGTTCGATCGTCTCGCCATCCAGCCGTACGCCCTTCTGGTCGAACAGGCGACGCGCCTCGCTCTTGCTTGATGCCATATTTGCGGCAAGGAGGACATCCAGTACGGTCTGCCCGGGTTGCATGTCATACTCGGGCATCTCTTCAGGGGTGTCTTTCTGCTGGAACATTCTGACGAACGCATCCTGAGCTTTTTGGGCTTCGGCGTCGCTGTAAAAGATGCTGGTGATCTCAAAGGCGAGCTTCATCTTTGAATCGCGCGGATGCAATAGACCTGCCGCCATGTCCTTCTCGATCTGCTCAATCTGCTGGGGACTCCATCGTGTCACGAGCCTCATATAGGTTCCCATGGCGAAATCGGGAATGGACATAAGCTTGCCATACATATCCTCAGCGCCAGAGTTGATCGGGACGATATTTCCAGTGGATTTGGACATGCGCTGGACACCGTCGGTGCCAGGCAGGATGCCGGTGATCACCCCAACCAACGGCTTTTGACCCAAGGCTTCCTGCAACTTGCGCCCGGCAACAATGATGTTGAACAATTGATCTGTGCCGCCGACCTGAACATCGGTCTGCAGGGCAACCGCATCGTAGCCCTGCATTAATGCGTAAAACGTTTCATGCAGATAGATGGCTTCACCTTTTTCGAGCCGGTTGGCAAAGTTCTCGCGTGCAAGGAACTGCTGCACAGTAAAGTTCTGCCCCAGGCGGATTAAGTCCACAAGTGAAAGCTCACTCAGCCATTCGCCGTTATAGCGGACTTTCGTCTTCGACCGATCGAGCACTCGGAATGCCTGTTCGGTGTACGTCCGCGAGTTTTCAGCGACTTGCTCCTCGGTCAGGATGGGACGAGCTTTATTCTTATCGGAAGGATCGCCTACCAGGGCTGTGTAGCTTCCGATCAGAAATGTCACCTCGTGCCCAAGATCCTGAAACTGGCGCAGCTTACGCATGGGGATCGTATGCCCGAGGTGAAGATCCACATGGGTTGGGTCAAAGCCGCAGTACACGCGTAAAGGCCTGCCCTCTTTTTCAGCGTCCAGCAGGCGCTGACGCAGTTCGCTGGACATTGCCTTCTTCAATTCCTCGTCCCCGTATTCGGTGCCCTGCATGAGCAATTCAACTTGTTCTTCGATGTTCACGTGATTCCTCCTGTAGATGGAGCCACCTCATCAGGATGTCCATCACATCAAAATTGACAAATAAAAACGCGCCCGCGATGGTGGGCGCGTTTGATACTCACCACCGCAATTTTACGTGGTGCAATAATAATATTGGCAAACGAATGTTGAATCAGACATATTCCGAATTATACACGCGAAGCGGCAGTGCGGACAACATCACTGACCGAGGTTGAAGGTGAATGACCAGGGACCTCTGACCGTATAGAACTCATCGCTGTAGACGATTTGTTCCGCTTCCTCCTGAGACATCGTATCGGGTTTACTTGCAATTTGCATCGTCTGCACCCCGTTGACATCCGCGCAGTTGAGCGTGATGGCAATTCCGCGCTCGGCGAGGGTCTGTTGAATCTTTGGCATGTAGATCGTGCAATACTCCTCAGCACGCGGCTGGGCGGCAATGGCGTCCACCGTGAGGATCATATTGGAGAGGTCTGCATCTGGCGGCACATTGAAGAACGATAGAGTATCACAGCGCTGACCCGATTGACCCTCCACGGGTTCCTGCAGGCTAAGCATCGTTGAGCTAAAATCCAAAATCGATGAACCAGGATAATTCAGGCTCGCGCTCCAGATGGACCAGTCGGATGCATCCAGCAGGGTAAAGCAAACATCCACATTGACTTGTTTGCCATCGCGCCAGGCGCGGTCAGCGCGGACTTCAATTCCACTCGAGGTCTGCATCAAAGTGACAGGCGCCGATTCCATGGTTGGGTAGGAAGGGTCGATATAGGCAGTGGGACCGGTCGCAACCGCTTGAGGCGGTACACCGGACAGGTTGCAGGAAGCCAATAGCAAACAAGCAAAGAGCAATATGTAGTTCATTGAGTCTCCTCTGTATATGTTACTTGAGTCTGGCTACATGCCAGACGTAGCGGGTGTTTTCCGGACGAATAAATCTTCCAGCGCGTGATCCAGTTGTCCGAATTGAAATTGAAAGCCCAATTCTATCAAACGTTTGGGTTGGGAATAACGACCTCCAGTTAAGAGAACGCTCATTTCGCCGAGTACCAATTGCAGCAAAAAATTCGGGGCGTGAAACCAGTATGGGCGGCGCAGTGCCCTGGCAAGCGCCCGCATAAACTCTGCATTGGAGGTAGGCTGCGGTGCAATCAAATTGAACGGTCCGCGGGCATCTTCGTTTTCAAGGAGAAAGCGCATTCCATTTGTTTGATCTGCAAGATGGATCCATGGCATGGCTTGTTTGCCAGCACCAAACTTACCCCCAAAGAAGAGACGCATGGGAAGCGCCATGAGTGGGAACATGCCACCCTTTCTGGCAAGGACTACTGCGTTGCGGGCAATCACCCGGCGCATGCCCAGCTCTTCGACGGGCTTTGTGGCGTCCTCCCAGGGGACGGTTAGCTGCCCCAGAAAATCATCTGCGGGAGGAGTCGACTCGTCGGCGATGCCTTCGCCGCGCAAGCCATACCGATTGATCCCGGACGTCTGTAGGAAGACGCGCGGGCGGCGCTCAGCGTCCTGTATAGCGGTGACGAGTGCACGTCCAGGGAGGACACGAGAGTCTACAAATCTTTGCTTCTGACGTTTGGTCCACGGCCAATGATCCAGCCCGAGCCCTGTCAGGTTCACAACCGCATCCATATCGTTGACCGAGCGTCCCCATCCCTCAGTGGTTTTTCCATCCCATTGAATGAGATGCGAGTCCTTTGAAGGCCGACGTGTCAGGATGAAAACCTCATGCTGAGCGTTTACAAGTGATTTTTTAAGGGAAGTGCCCAGAAAGCCCGATCCACCCGCGATCAACACCTTCATTTTTGCTCCTGCAAGTACTGCAATTTGGTGACAGTTTCATGACACGTCCAGGAGGCGGTTTTACGATTTCAAAAAATCAGCAGTATAATCGTGCCTGTTATGGAGGCAGTATGCACGAGCCGGTGCTGGTGCTCAACGCCAATTTTGAACCGATTAATGTATGTACCACGCGAAGGGCGGTCGGCTTGCTCCTGGCGGGCAAGGCTGACATGGTCGTTAACGGTCGCGGGCACATTCGAACGGTGAAAGAGTTGCTGCCACGTCCTTCGGTCATCCGGCTGGAGAACCAGGTTCATCGGCCGCGCCCACACGTCAAGCTGACCCGGCGCGAGGTCTTCCGCCGCGATAATTATACCTGCCAGTATTGCGGGAAGCGCGAGGGCAGCCTGACAGTAGACCACGTGATGCCGCGGCATCTGGGCGGCGAGCACATCTGGACAAACGTGGTGGCAGCCTGTCCGCACTGTAATCATCGCAAAGGCGGGCGCAGGGTGGAGGAAGTACACATGAAGCTGCTACGCATACCAAAGGAGCCTCCGGCAAGTGCAATCTATATTTTTGGCAGGCACCTGAATGA
>JAICQC010000195.1 GCA_025938055.1 Anaerolineales bacterium
AGGAAAGAGGCATTGCCTCTTTCCTTTTTAGTTTGAACGTGCTTTGATGGCTTATGCTTCGGGCTTGACGGGAGGAACGTTGGTTGTGATCGAGCCATCGAGCAGACCAGCGTTGATCTCTTCCATCATAGTCTTCACTTCGGCGGGAACCTCACTCTCCAGATCATGGAAAGGAGCATAACCGGCATCGCCAACGAAGTTGCCAGCCGGGAAATTGCCATCCTGCGCAGCCTTGACCAGATCAAACACGCCGGGAGCGATGAGCTTCATCGCGCTCGAGAGCATGCGCGGCGCAGCTTCGGGCAGTGTCAAATATTGATCGGTGTCAACGCCAATGGCGTACGCACCCGCCTGAGCGGCTTGCGTGATGGCGCCGTTACCGGTGATACCGCCGCAACCGAAGATCGCGTCAGCACCCTGATCCATCATGGACTGGGCGGTCTGTGCGCCCCACTCGGGATCAGTAAAGGTCTTGTCGAAGCCAACGTCGCTGTGGTAGACCACGAAGACTTCAGTGGTGGTTCCGAGCAATCCATCGGCGTAGGCTGCGCCGGCTTTGTAGCCTTCACCAAAGCGCCAGACCGGAGGAACGGCATCGGTACCGCAGACGGCGCCGATCTTGTTGCTCTCGCTCATTGCGGCAGCCAGAGCGCCAACCAGGAAGCCGGCATTGTCTTCAGGGAATACCAGGCCCGCTACATTATCGATGGTGCCTTCGAACTGGTCCTGGTCGACACCAATGAATTGGATATCGGGATAGGTCGCTGCCGCTGCACGAGTGGCTTCCCCCAGTGCAAAACCGACCGTCACGATCACATCGTAACCTTCATCTCCGAAGGTGCCGATGTTCTTGGCGTAATCCTTGGCATCGGTGGTCTCGATGTACTGGATGCGCGCACCCAATTCCTGCTCCGCACGCTGAACACCTTCCCAGGCGGACTGGTTGAAGGATTTATCGTTGATCTTGCCAACGTCCGTCACCAGACCCACGCAGAAGACTTCGTCGCTGGTACAGTCTGCCGCTGCCGGGGCACAGGCAGGCAGAAGCATGGCGCCAGCCAAAAGCGCCACGAGGAATACATACAGCTTCTTCATTATTTCTTCTCCTCTTTCTTATTGAAATTAGGATGTTAGGGTTATCACAAACCCTTTTCAGCGCAAGTATACATTTACTTGAACCATACGGCAAGACGAGCATTAATGGACGGCATAAACGTCACGCTTCCTGCCCAGCCGGAAGTGGATTCTGTTGCCCGCGGGTCGCCTCTCCGCGTCTGACGCCCAGCATCAAGACCAGCGCGGTCAACATAAAGAACGGCGCGATCAGCATGATCACGTTGTAGTTGTTGCCGGTTAACTGGATTGCCCAGCCGTTGACGTTGGGACCAATGATCGCCGAGAATGTGGAAAACAAATAATACAACCCGGTGAAGGTCCCGAGACGGGCGGCTGTGGTGAGTTCGACAACCATAGGCAGACTATTGATATTGATAAACGCCCAGCCAATTCCACCGAAGATCAGCATCACGCCAGCCAACGTCAACATGCGCGGACCGCCCTCGGTCAGTGGGATGCCGACCAGCGGCAACGGAGAAACCGGGGCAAGAAGAGTCTGCGCGGGCAGAAAGTAGAATAGAGCCAGCATCACGGTGACAACAATCAAGCCAAATGAAATTGCCACGCGCCGCCCGATGCGCGCCGCGATCAGCCCGGATGGGATGGCAAATAACACAAAGAATAGTGGAAAGACCGAAAGCAGCGTCGCGCCATCCCCGGCGCCAATCCCGAGATGTTCCTGTGCATATAGCGTGAAAAAGGTCTCAACAGCCGAATAACCGAGGAACCAGAAGAAGATGGCAAACAGAATCCGTGTGCCGCTCTTCTCTTTATCGTTCAAGATTTCGCGGAGGCTTTCCATCATGCTGGGTTGGGGTTCATTGCCCTCCACATACTCCTTTGGCTCTTTAATGAAGAGGAACACGATCAGCGCAGCGATGACGACCAGTACAGACCCAAGCCAGAATGGGAACGCCGGGCTGAGTTCGTAAAGCATCCCGCCGGTCTGCAAAGCAATGATGGTCCCGATGCCGCCCATAAAATTGATGATGCCATTCGCCTGCGAGCGCTTTTCAGAGGGTGTGATATCGGGCATGAGCGCAACCACGGGCGTGCGCCATAATGCCGCGCTCAATAACAACGTGCTGGTGCAAGCCACAAACAAAGGCAGCACGGCTGCCAGGGGAATCAATCCGAATGCCAGCGCTGTGATCGGCGCGCCCGCCAGAATGAATGGAAGCCGCCGTCCAATGGGCGTGCGCAAACGGTCAGACCACGCGCCGACCGGAGGCTGGATAAACAAGGCGGCGATATTATCGAGAGTCATGAAGAAACCAATAAATGCGGCTTCGAGACCAAATTTATTCGCAAGAAAGATCGGGACGAACGCGTTGTACACTCCCCAGATCACGCTGACGCCAAAGAATCCAAAACCAAGCAGAAAGATCTTGCGGTAGTTGAACTTCATATTGCCTCCATGTTAGCGGTCAAAGGTTCAAGATCAAAAGTTTAAGGCAGAGGGTCAGATGTGCCTGTGTCTCCTTCAACCTTAAACCTTAAACCTTCCACAAACTTTCTGTCTTTCTCGCTAAGTTCTGCCTTTTCGAGCATATCCGGGCGTTTGCGAAAGGTGCGTGCTAATGCCTGTTCTCTGCGCCACTTCTCCACTTTGCCGTGGTCTCCCGAAAGCAGCACGTCTGGAACCTTCCAGCCGCGGAACTCGGGCGGGCGCGTGTAATGGGGATATTCCAGCAAGCCCATGGAATGCGAGTCATCTTCCGCGCCGGTGGGATCGCCCAACACACCGGGAATCAACCGGGCAATCGTATCGATCAGAATGAGTGCGGGGAGTTCGCCGCCGGTCAGCACGTAGTCGCCGATCGAGATCTCATCGGTGACCAGGTGCTCACGGATGCGTTCATCCACGCCTTCGTAGCGGCCGCACAGAAGGGCAATACGTTCGTGTCGCGCGAACTCTTCCGCCATACGTTGGGTGAATACGCGTCCCTGAGGGGTCAACAAGATCACGGGAACAGGCTTGCCCTGAGTCGGAGCAGGTCCCAGAACAGACTCGACTGCCTCAAAGACCGGTTCCGGTTTCATCACCATCCCGCCTCCACCTCCGTAAGGCGTGTCATCGGTGGTATGGTGTTTGTCGTGCGTGTAGTCGCGGATGTTATGGACGCGCACGTCGATCAAGCCCCGCTGGCGGGCGCGCTGAAGAATGCTGGATTCAAGGTAGGCAGGGAAAATTTCAGGCAGGAGGGTGAACACCTCGAACTGCATGGAGGCATTTTACCGCTTCTGACCTTAATAAGTAAACTTTTTAAGTTGCTTCGTCGGTTGAAATCGAATTGTCCAATTAGGTGAGTTACGCGGCACTCCGTAGCATAATCTATACCCTCACAGTCACGCATTGTGCTTCCCGTAGAGTAAGGCGCAAGTTGTGCCGCGCATTATTAAGAGATAAATAAGAAACGGCTTGCGTGGCTCTACTGGCAATGATAATATAAAAACTATGTATTTACCTCGCAGCAGCAGATGGAGTATGACCCGCCGCCGCAAGCGCCCAAATTTTTTCAGTTGGGCGGTTTTGGGGCTGGTGATTCTCTTTGGCTATTACTTGAATCAGGTGTATTTGCCTGCGCAGCCGAACCCATTCGAAGCAACACCCACAGCCACTCGTTCCGCTGAATCACTTGTCACCGAAGCAGAACAGCTTTTTATAGATGGGAGATTGCTCCAATCCATCGATGCGTACGAAGAGGCGATCAACGCCTCGCCTCAAAACCCCGCCCTCTATATTGACCTGGCACGGATACAGGTCTGGGCAGGGCAGCCCGAGGATGCACAAGCGAATGCCGAGAATGCAATCTTGTTGAACCCTGAAAACGCCATGGCACATGCGGTGCTGGCGTGGGCATATGATTTTCAGGGCAGGAATAGCGACGCATTGCAGAGGATCGATCAGGCGCTGGAGCTTGATCCAAATAACGCGATCGCGCATGCTTATCGCGTCGAAATCCTGATTGACTCAGGGTCATTTGATAATATCGCAACAGCGGCGGATGTATCCAGGAATGCGCTGGCATTGGATCCCGATGCGCTCGAGACTCGGCGGGCGCGTGCTTATCTTCTTGAAGCCACCGCGAATTATGAAGAAGCGATCCAGTATTACAAATCAGCCATTGAGGTCAATCCGAATATTTCCATCCTGCACATGGAGCTTGGAAGGAACCTGCGCTTTCTCCAGGTCTATGATGAAGCCATCAAGGAATTTACCCTGGCGAATACATTGAATCCCACAGACCCGGAGCCCGATCTGTTGATCTCGAGGACGTATGCAACGATCGGCGATTATGCTAAAGCCATTCAGTACGCCGAGACGGCGGTAAACGACCAGACCACCGATCCGAGTCTGCGCGGGAACTACGGGGTGATGCTATTCCGTAATTTTCAATACCAGCAGGCGGTGGAGCAGTTGAGTCTCGCCGTCAATGGCGGAACAGCAGAGGATGGATTGCCAATCATCGGCTTGGATTTATCCGCGGACTTGCGCATCGCCGAATACCATTACACGTATGGGCTGGCGCTGGCACGAACGAACCAGTGTGGAGATGCGCTCAAGATCGCACAGCAATTGCAAACCACGCTTCCAACGGATGAGAACGCAGTCTTTGCCGCGGAGGAGACGATCCGTATTTGCCAGGAGAACCTCGATAACCCGCCGGAGGAGCCCATAGCCACGGAGGTCGAGGCAGAAGAAACAACCGCGGCCGAAACAGAAACGCCTGCTCCTGAAAGTACAGCAACACCATGAATATCAATTCCCGCCGGCCTCTGTTTCACCGGAGGCAGCAATCCAATATTTATCGCATGTTTCTGTGGGTGGTCATGATCCTGGGTGGGGTGTGGATGCTCCAGCAGATGAACCAGGGTGAGATTAAGCCATTATTCCAGGCGACCCCCATCCCCACGCGCGCGGTCCAATCCTATTTGGAGGAAGGCGACGCCTACTTTACGGCAGGCAACCTGACTGGCGCGATCCTGGCATACCAGGAGGCGCTGCGGCTCAATCCCAATGACGCCCAGACCTGGGCAAAGCTGGCGCGCATCCAGACCTACTCCTCGGCGTTTCTCATCACGAACGATGAGAAGGAGGCGCGGTTGCGGGAGGCGCTCGAATCCGCGACGAAAGCCGTGGGGCTTGCTCCCGAAGATAGCACTGTGCGCGCCATTCGCGCCTTTACTCTGGACTGGAATGCGAACTCGAACTTTCATACCTCAGAGGAAGTGCAGAGCTTCCTGATCGAGGCGGAAAACGAGGCGCTTATTGCCCAGCAGTTGGACAACACAAATACTCTCGCGCTGGCGTATTATGCGGAAATCCTTTTGGACCAGCAGAAGTGGAACCAGGCAGAATTGGTCATCCAGCAGGCGCTGGAACGCCCGGACGCCAGTCAGTGGATGGACGTTTATCGCGTCAATGCCTATGTGCTCGAGACGCTCGGTCAATACAACCTGGCGATCTCCGAATATGAAAAAGCCATTGCGATCGAGCCGAACTTCACATTTTTATACATACGTATTGGCGCAAACTACCGCCGCCTCGCCTTTGACGTGCAGCTCACACAGGGTGATGGCGCTGCCCTTCCCGTGTTTGAACAATCGCTGGAATATTTCGATAAAGCGGTTCGGATCAATGAACAGCTTGGGGTAAAGGACCCCGGCCCGCATCTCTCGATTGCACGCACGTATTCGCAGCTGGGTGAATTCTTTATTGCCGCGGAAAACGTGAAAACAGCCCTGGAATACGAGCCCACGAATGCCGATATCTACGGGCAGTTGGGTATCATTTACTTCCGCTCTCGCAACTATGAGGGCTCAATCTTCTCGCTGGAATGCGCCATCTACGGGTGTTCCGGTGAAGAGTCCTGTTACGGGCGCGGGCTGGAACGCTGTTTCCCGGAGTTTAATGAAAACCCTGCAACCGTACAGGGTCTGGACATCTCGCCGAACACGATCGTTTATTACTACACATACGGCTCGGTGCTGGCAGCCCTGAGCCGCCCGGCGGCGAATCGCTGTCCAGAAGCCATGCAGACCATGCAGGAAGTGCGAACTGAACTCGACGTCAACGCGGATGACTATAACGATGGCGGGGATGTGATCCTCAGCATCGTGGAGGCAGGCGAGGAAATCTGTGACTCGCTGGCATCTGGCACTCCGCTGCCGGATGCATCCGTTCCCACACAAGTAGGGACAGAGGTCGGTGATGAAATGCTTGAGGCTGAAGAGACGCCAGCTCCGTAACCTTGCGAAGGTTTAATGCGCGCATTGATCGCCAAGGACCGAAACCTTCGCAAGGTTATAAATTTATATCAGAGCTTTATAAGAATTTTAACAATCCTCTTGACTTCGCCACTCGGTTTCGGTATCATTTGATTAGCACTCAGAAGGCTCGAGTGCTAATTTCGTGATTATGCAGAATCTGCAAAAATTCCAATCAGGAGGCCCGAAGATGGCAAGTAAACTGAAGCTAAAGCCCCTTGGCGGACGCGTGATCGTTGAACCGATCGAGCAGGAGGACATGACTGCTGGAGGAATTATTCTTCCCGAGACCGCTAAAGAGAAACCCCAGGAAGGCAAAATCCTGGCGGCAGGTCCCGGCGACCGTGACGAAGATGGTGAACGCATCCCCATGGAAGTACAAGTTGGGGACAAGGTGCTGTATGCAAAATATTCCGGCACCGAAGTGAAAATGGATGGGAAGAAACTTCTCATCCTGCGTGAAAGCGACATTCTAGCCGTACTTGAAGGCTAATTCTGGAGGATTGAAAAATGGCTGCTAAACAACTTGTCTTTTCAGAAGACGCACGCCGCAAGCTCAAGAACGGTATGAACACCGTCGCGAACGCGGTGAGCGCAACTCTCGGTCCCAAGGGCCGCAACGTGGCTGTGGACCGCAAGTTCGGTTCCCCGACCATTACGCACGATGGCGTCTCGGTTGCGAAGGAAATCGAACTCGAAGATCCGTTTGAGAATATGGGCGCGCAGCTCCTTAAGGAAGCTGCCCAGAAGACCAACGATATCGCCGGTGATGGCACCACCACGTCTACCGTGCTGGCGCATGCGATTGTGAACGAAGGCTTGAGGGCACTCGAAGCTGGTTACAATCCGATGCTGCTTAAATACGGTATTATGCAGGCGACCGAAACAGTTGTGGAAGAACTCCGTAAAATGTCCACAAAGATCGACTCGAAGGAAGAGATCGCCTCGGTCGCGACCAACTCTGCTGCAGATGAAGAGATCGGCAGCTTGATCGCCGACGTCATGGACAAGGTCGGTAAGGACGGCGTGATCACTGTCGAGGAATCCAAGTCCATGCAGTTCGAGCAGGAATATGTCGAAGGTATGCAGTTCGATCGCGGCTACCTCTCTGCCTATTTCATCACCAATGCAGACCAGATGCAGGCGGTGATCAACGAGCCCTATATCCTGATCAACGAGAAGAAGATCTCGGCTGCCCAGGACATCGTCCCCATTCTTGAAAAACTCGTCCAGATCGGCAAGCGCGAACTTGTCATCATCGCCGAAGACATCGACGGTGAAGCCCTCGCGACCCTCGTGCTGAACAAGCTGCGCGGCATGTTGAACGTGCTAGCTGTCAAGGCGCCTGGCTTCGGTGATCGCCGCAAAGCGATGCTGCAGGATATTGCCATTCTGAGCGGCGGCACGGTCATCTCCGAAGAGACGGGTCGCAAGCTTGAGACCGTCACGCTTCAGGACCTCGGCCGCGCCGAGAAGGTTGTCTCCGACAAGGAGAACACCACCCTCGTTGGCGGCAAGGGTGCCAAGAGCGCCATCGAAGGACGCATCAAGGAAATCCGCGCCGAGATCGATAAGAGCACCAGCGACTACGACAAGGAAAAACTGCAGGAGCGCCTTGCCAAGCTGAGCGGCGGCGTTGCCATCATCCGTGTGGGTGCGGCAACCGAAACCGAGATGAAAGAGAAGAAACACCGCGTGGAAGATGCTCTCTCTGCCGCCCGTGCGGCTGTGGAAGAAGGCATCGTGCCTGGTGGCGAGATCTCCCTCATCAATGCTGCGTCCAAGCTCGACAAACTGCTGAAGAGCCTTGACGGTGAAGATAACGAAGAGACTAAGGTTGGTATCAACATTGTCAAGAAGGCGCTCGAAGCCCCGATCCGCAAGCTGGCTGCGAACGCCGGACAGGACGGCTCAGTGATCATCGATACGGTCCGCCGTACAGCTGCCGATAAGAAGAACAAGAACATCGGCTACAACGTGCTGACAGACGAATACACCGACATGATCCAGGCTGGTGTCATCGATCCCGTCAAAGTGGTGCGCGGCGCGCTCGAAAA